>JADFYA010000392.1 GCA_015233285.1 Deltaproteobacteria bacterium
AGGGGCTGAAGACCGCAGAATTTGAACAAAGGCTTAAAGATTACTTTGATGGCCGGGAGGTGGTGACCGTCAACACAGGCACCTCGGCGCTCCATTTGAGCCTGGCCGCCCTGGGGTTGGGGCCGGAGGATGAGGTCATAGTGCCGTCTTTGACCTTTATCGGATCGTGGCAAGCCGTGACCATGACCGGCGCCAAGGCTGTGGGGTGCGAAGTCAGGCTGGATAACTTAAATATAGATGTTGCAGATGTGCGCCGCAGAATCACCAGCCGGACCAAGGCGATTATGCCGGTCCATTACGCCGGCCGGCCATGTTACATGGAGGAACTGCTAAGCATAAGGCAGGAAACCGGAATCAGAATTGTGGAAGACGCCGCCCACGCCCTGGGCTCCTCCTACCAGGGGCGTCGAATCGGTAGTTTCGGTGATGTCGCTTGTTTCAGTTTTGATTCGATCAAAAACATTACCTGTGGCGACGGCGGGGCCATAGTCACGGGTGATGTGGAACTGGCCGAACGGATGCGTCGGATGAGACTGCTGGGCATTGACCGTAAGTCCCATTCCGCCGCCTGGCAAAACCGGAGCTGGTTTTACACCGTCAATGAACCTGGGTTTCGATACCACCTGGGCAACATCAATGCGGCCATCGGTCTGGCCCAGTTGGCCAAACTTGAAGGATTCATCAAAAAGAGGCAAGATATCTGCCGACGCTACGACCAGGCCCTGGCCGACATGGCCGAGATCGCCACCCTGGCCGGGGATTATCATACCACCGCCCCCCATGTATATGTCATCCGGGTTCTAAACGGCCGACGGGATCAACTGCAAGACCATCTCAAATCTCTCGATATTGAGACTGGAATCAACTATGTGCCCAATCATATCCAGCCGTTTTATGCGCATTTAAAACTTGATCTGCCGGTGACCGAGACTGTGTTCAAAGAGATATTGACACTACCCCTTCACGTCAAGTTATCAGATACCGATGTAGAGCGCGTCATTGCCGGCGTCAGGGGATTTTTTACATCATAGACCGGGCCGTTGGGCGGACACAATCCTGTTTTGGAAGTCTCTGGTTCAGGGCGTCTGAAACATATTCATTCTGGGATATACCGACTTGAATAGACATGGTAAATTCGTATTTCTGGATCGGGACGGTGTGATCAATGAGGACCGGGAGGACTACGTCAAATCCTGGGATGAGATGGTGGTAATCCCGGCCGCCATGGCTGGGCTTAAGCTTCTCCATCAACACCGAATCAGGACTATAGTCATCACTAATCAGTCGGGGATAAGTCGGGGGTTGATAACGGAATCCGGACTACGGGAGATGCACCATAACCTGCGGAAAACAGTTACAGCCTGCGGCGGGCAGATCGAAGCCATCTACTATTGCCCCCATCACCCGGATGCCGGATGTCCCTGCCGGAAACCCGGTTCCGCCTTATTTGTGCAGGCAGCCCAGGAGCACGGTATAGATTTGGACACTACTTGCTACGTCGGAGACAGCGTTAAGGATATCCGGGCCGGTCAGGCCCTGGGCATGAAAACCGTGCTGGTTCTCACCGGCAAAGGGAAACGTTCGCTGGAGCGTCTGAATACGACCGATCTAGACGCCAGACCAGGGGCAGTGGTTAACGACCTATGGGAAGCGGCCTGCCTCATTCTGGATCTTCCGGTGACCCACTATTCTTCATCGCACCAGTCGTAACCCATTTATGTCGTCAGGCTATCCCCGCCATCTTTAGCCTTATGACTGGGTGGACAAATTATCAGCCGGCTTTTTGGGCGAATTTTCTCTCCCCTTCGATCAGATCCGCATATAACACTGGAAACGGACAGAACAGTTGGAATAATTCTAATTATTGAGGGCATTTCTCCTGATTTTTTGCAGGTTATCGTTTAATCGAGTCCGGATTACATATCCGATGACGGCCAACCGACTGACTATATCGGGTTCGTTCTCCAGCCGACTTTCTATCTCTTGTTGAACCACCTGCAGCTTCGGGTTGTCGGCCAGAAAACGATGAAGTTCCGATAGAGCGGCCTTCAGTTCTTCCTCACGGTTATCTTGCTCAAAAATTTGCTCACAGTCATTAATGCGTGCCGTCTGTTCCATTGCTTCTCCTGTGTTATTCCTGTAGGTCTGATGACGAAAATATCCATCCGTGGGATGTTGGGACGTAAATTCCAATCTACGTATGTGCCTGATCATTTTTGGTAAAACAATTAATCGCGGCTGGTTCAATTTCAAGTATTCTAAAAGCTATATTATAGCTAGAGCATACTTCTAAAAAAAGATCAACTTAAAATTGACAAAAAAATGGCCCGTCGAGAGGACCAGTCCCGACGGGCCGCTAACCAGGAAAAGGAGGCTAGAAAACGACACCATTAGAATAAGCATTATCCGTGCCACAATGGCCTAACCTCCGGCCGGCCTGATGTTAGCCCCAAAGCATCGTTACCAAGGGCGGATTTATGGCCAAATTTGTATGAAAATCAGGACAGAAGCAACACGATTGTAGAATCGAATCAATAACCGGCCCCCTTGCCCCGAATGCCATGGACTATTAATTCGACCAGACCGCCGCTCTTCATTTCTCTTCCGGCAATTTGGCCAGCACAGCCTCCACGATATCCTTAAATGCCTGGGCCGTGGGGCTATCGGGAGGGTCGTCCATATATGGGCGGCCCTGGTCGGAGGCCTCCACCAGTTTGGGATCGATTGGAATCCGGCCCAGGAACGGGACTTCCATTTTTTCGGCCATGGTCTGGCCGCCACCCTGGCTGAATAGAGGAATCATCTGCCCACAATGGGGGCAAGTTAAGCCACTCATGTTTTCCACGACACCCAATATTTCCATATTCACCTGCTTACAAAAGCTTATGGATTTGCGGACATCAGCTAAAGAAATCTCTTGGGGCGTGGTCAGGACGATAGCCTTGGCCTGGGGAACGGTCTGGGCCACAGTCAACGGTTCATCGCCGGTTCCAGGAGGCGCGTCGATAATCAGAAAATCCAAGGGCCCCCAGTAAACGTCTGATAAAAACTGCCGGATAACGTTGATCTTCACCGGTCCACGCCAAATCACGGCCGAGTCTTTGTCGCTGAATAAGACTTCGATGGAAATGGCCGAGAGATTGGGGTTGTACTTGACGGGGAATAACACCTTCGAATCCCGGCTCAGGTCGGCCAGGGATGCCAGACCCAGCATCCGGGGAATATCGGGGCCGTGGAGATCCACATCCATCAAGCCTACCTTCAGTCCTCGGGCGGCCAGCGCCACGGCCAGGTTCACCGAAAAGCTTGACTTCCCGACCCCGCCTTTGCCGCTCATGACCATGATGGTATTTTTGATTTTGGACAGAGTTCGTTGAATTTGAGTATCTTGTGACTCTATCTCCGGTTTACGTCCCCCTGCGGAAGCTGGACAAGAAGCTGACGTATTGTTTTCGCTCATTTAAAGTCTCACCTCATGATTTGTTATCAGTTATATATCGAGTTGTGGGTTGCGTGTCAATGTCATTAACTTAAGGTCAAGTGGGCTCATGTGTTGGTGGAAGACAAAAAGACTGGCGAGCCTACTTAACCGTTAGTTGTACAAAATAATTTTCTTATTTCTTGGCACACTTTTCT
>JADFYA010000393.1 GCA_015233285.1 Deltaproteobacteria bacterium
AAACCAGAGGTGGGTGGCTCAACCATCCCTCTTTTTTATAGCACAACAGGTATTGGGATTAAAGTGGTAAACTTTGCGTCCCTGGGCCAGAGCCTTTAGAGCTACCCATTTGAAACAGCGAAGAGCCCATTATTGGCACTGTGATCCTATCGATTAGCATGCTGCTAGACAGGGTATTCAGTTTTGCAATCTTGTTTCCTACCATAACATTACTTCTCAGTTACCTGCAGAAGTTGGCCATCGAGAGAGCGCTTCATTATCAACGTGAACGCGAGGTGCTATTCATCCTGGAGGTAGCGCATTGGTTGGAGGTGACAAAGCGAGCACCAAGAATTTTCGAGGGGTTAATGCCGACTCCTGAGCCTCCTTCTGAACCTCCCCAAGACCAGAACCAACAATCAACCATGAATTGTCCATGTTACCCGAAAGAATGTTGTTTGGTTATGCAGGCGCTTGAAAAACCCCATCACTTACAGGAAGGAGCGCATCACGATGAAAACCCCGATGATCGAAGTTAGCATTAAGAGATGATGATTTTGTGGTTCCCAACCACGTCCTAAAATAATTTTTTGGAGCTAATGACCGTTTAGGATTGAATCATAACCACGCGGAGTGCATGATGTGGCGCTTTTCTTATACTCTGCAGTCACGTGCTTGAAGGCCTCTGAAACTGACAAATTAAGGTGGCAGCTTCATCTGATATTTCAATTTAGGAAGGTTAGACCTGACGACACCCAACCAACTCATGACAACTCACGGAAAAGTCTTGATGATCTATACCGGTGGCACCATCGGAATGCTGCCGGCGGAGGAGGACAATCCCTTAAGCCCCCTGGTTCCGGCCAATTGGGACCGGCTGAGGAGATACATCCCGGTGCTGCAGGAGCTGCCCCTGCAGGTGGATCTGCATCAAATGAGGCTGATCGATTCGTCGGACATGGATCCGGACTACTGGGTGGCCATCGCCCAGGTGATCCGGGGCCATTATTACGGCTATGACGGCTTTGTCATCCTGCACGGCACCGACACCATGACCTACACGGCCACCGCCCTATCCTTCCTGCTGGAGAATCTGAGCAAGCCGGTTATCCTGACCGGATCCCAGTCGCCACTGGGGCAGCCCCGGAGCGATGCGGTCCAGAACCTGGTCACCGCCTTGATGCTGGCCTCACCGCAAACCTTTGACCTGGACCTGGTCCCGGAAGTGAGCATCTTCTTTCACAGCCTGCTGCTCCGGGGAAATCGGACCCGCAAAACCAGCTCCAGTCAATATGCCGGTTTCAGGTCACCCAACTTTACCCCCCTGGCTCGGGCCGGGGAACACATCCGGTTCAACAAGAAGGTCATCCGCCGACCGGCCGGGGAAAGCTTTTTCATCCACGAGCGGCTTGAGCCAAATGTGATCATGCTCGACGTTTTTCCAGGGTTAAAACCGGATATCCTGCACCGCCTGTTTGACATTGAAGGATTGAAAGGCGTCGTCCTCAAGACCTTCGGGGCCGGGAACACCCCCACGGCCAAAGACTTTATGCGAGAGATAGAGTACGGGATCCGCCGGAAAGACTTGACCATCGTCAGTGTTACCCAGTGCCTGGAAGGAATGGTCGAGATGGGCCGGTACGATGCCAGCGCCCAGTTGCTCCGGCTGGGCGTTATCAGCGGGGTGGACATGACTCCGGAGGCGGCTCTGGTCAAGATGCAATTTTTATTGGGATTGGGATACGATGGTCAAGCCTTGAGAGACCGGATGCAGCAGGACCTGCGGGGAGAACAAAGCGTCAACGTGTTCAATTTTCTTTATGAATCCGGCACGGCCGGACCACTCTACCAGGCCCTGGAGCAGCAATTGCCGGCCAATTTTGATCAGGATAAGATCGCCGCGGCCCACATCCGCCTCGATGCCGTCGGTCTCCCCCCGGAGTATCCGGAGGCGCAGCTTGACCTGGCCTTTTTCGTGAACTATCCCGCCACCGGGGATACGGTCAACCTGACCGATGAGCAATGCCTGTCTATCCCCCAATGCCTGGGTTTGGTCAAGAAACCGTATCATGGCCAATCGGTCAATGTGGTCTTAGACTGTACCGAACGATTCAGCCGCCTGATCATTTCCGGCCAATCCATCCAGTTTTCAGTGTTAACCAGGATGAATTCACCGGTCCATTGGTCGGCCGCAGCCATTTCAATCCACACCGGCACGGACTGATAAGCCCTTAGCCCAGGTCGCCCAGTTCATACTGGAGGATGGTCAGGATAGCCAGGGAGGCCGTGCCCGCTCTGAGGATACGCCGCCCCAGCCCGACGCTGATGAATCCCGCCGCCTCGGCCGCAATAACCTCTTCGGCTGAAAAGCCTCCTTCCGGACCAACCAGGGCGGCCACCGAACGAACAGTCGCCCTTTCCCTGAGCACTTCCTTCAATCCCCGATCCGCCTCGTTTTCGTTGATCAGGAGAGCCAGGTCAAATCGTGAACTTAAGGCCGGGACCTGGGCAAATGACATGGGCAGAAGTATGGCCGGGAGGCTGGCCCGTCGGCTCTGCTTTAGAGCGGCCTGGGCCAGGCGTTGCCATCGAGCCTGTTTGTCCGCGGCTCTCTCCGAGGTCAATACCGGAATCGTCCGGCTGGTGTAGCAAGGTAGGATCCGGGCCGCGCCCAACTCCACCGCTTTGACGATAATCTCCTCCATGGCCGGCCCCTTGACCAGAGCCTGGATCAGAGTAATACCTACCGGCGGCTCGGTCTCAGGCGACCTGTCCTGGGTAATCGTCACCCGGACCGTAGTCCGGTCAATGGCCTCAATGACACCGTCGAACTCCTGCCCCAGGCCGTTGACCAGCACCACCTCATCCCCGGCCCGAAGGCGTAACACCCGGCTTATGTGATGGGCCTCCGACTCGGAAAGAATCACCTCGCCCTGGCCGAGAGTCAGATCCTCAACCATAAACCGTTTCTTAGCCATTCGCCGTGTCCCGTCTACTTCGCAATTTTAATGGAACCTAATACAAAACAGTTCGTCAAGTTTCGTGATATTCTATTGTTTCTTCCCATGTCCAGAGTCCAATTTATCGGTGTGCAGAAGTTCCTTGTTGAGATTCTTGAAACTTTCAGATATGACATATCTCTTCAGTTTGGGCAAGCATTACAATGAGGAAAGGGAACCTTTAGCTCATCATCCAGGTCCGCGGGGGCGAGTTGAATGGTGTATCGAAGATTGACGCGGTAGGAATACTCCCGCCTAACTGAGAGGCTTCCGAATGATCGACCTATTGAGGAAACAGAAAGAGAAATTTGGAATATGGTATTATAATGTCTGATATAGGATACTCTATTATTAAAAAAAAACTCCAGTCTTTTAAGGACCTGGTCGTCAAACGCCCGGTACCGCACACCCTGGTGAGCTACCGTTTTCTTTTGCCCGGTCAGAGCCCCGCGGTCAGAATGCACCGGGCTGTGTGGCTCGGATCCTGGAGCAATCTGCCACTCATTCTATGGCTCCTGATTCAAATCTATTCTTACGGTCTCTGGTGGGCCTCCCAGGGCTGGAAGGAGACGGCTGCCGTGTGGTGCAGGCGGGCCGGCGAGACGAGAGGTCGATTCCATGTCCCGTTGATGAAA
This sequence comes from Deltaproteobacteria bacterium, assembly GCA_015233285.1. The sequence continues at coordinate 3,614 of JADFYA010000393.1, forward strand.
CAGACAGTG
>JADFYA010000394.1 GCA_015233285.1 Deltaproteobacteria bacterium
CTTGCTCTTGGGGTTATAAATGGCGGTGACCAGGTCCGCGGCCGCCACAGCCTCCAACCTCGACCGGATGATCTCCCAGGGGACCAGCAGATCACTCAGGCTGATACAGGCAAAATCCAGCATCAAGGGGGCCCCGAAGCGGGCCGCGGCGGCGGCGGCCGAAGTCACACCGGGGACGATCTCCACCGGGATGCGCGGTGTTTCTCCGGCCAGTAATTCCAGGGCCAGCCCGGCCATACCGTAAATACCGGCATCCCCGGAAGAGACCAGGGCCACGGTTTTCCCGGCTCGGGCCTGATCCACGGCCGCCCGGCATCTTTCGATTTCTTTGGTCATCCCGGAGGAGATCAGGTCCTTGCCGGGGCAAAGATCGGCAATCAAATCCAGATACCGCTGATAGCCCACAATGACGTCACTGGCTAGGATGGCCGCTTCGGCCCGGATGGTCCGGTCTAGTCGGCCGCCTGGTCCGATGCCCACGACAAAAAGCTGGCCGGGTTGCCGGCCGTTGGTGCTCGTTGGTGTTTTTTCTGGCATACTAATATTCTTCCTCCTACCGGTCATGATTCAATCCGCAGATTGCGCCGATTTGCGCAGATTAGGACATAGAAGATGCCTGGATTCAAGCCTCGGTCGGCCAAAATACAGCAAAAATCTGCGAAATCTGCGGATTCATTTTTGTTTCATTGTCTGAACCTTGATTACGTTGATTGATTGATTTACTATGAGGTTTGCGGGTGTAGGGCAAGGCATGCCTCGCCCCTACAGGTGAATTTTCCCACGGCCGACCCGGCAGTCCAATACGCGGGTATTCTTCAAAGATGATGGTCAGGTAATCGTCAATTTCTTCCGGGTGATCGTGGAAGTAGGATTCTTCAACGTCAGCGAAGGTTCTATAATTTCTCATGGTCTAAATACTCTTCTTATCGTATTTAAAACCAGGCTACTTCGCCCGGTCAATCATATTCGAAATCAGCCGGTAAAGCTCTTGAAAGTCATTCGGTTGATCAATCAAAGGCTTCCTGACCAACTCTTTGGCGACTTCTTTTATTTTATCCCGTCCTTGTAGATTTCTTCCTTGTCCATCCTTAACCTTAAAGCACTGGTTGCCAACAACGTTAAATACTTCCTTCCCTGGAAGCAACTTCAACCATTCGCCCTGATCATATTCAAGGGGTTCCTTACCGCCGGTCATTTCATAGAGAATTTGTTCAAAGCGTTTCTCAAGCTCAGACGGGTGCACAGTTTCACCCACATATTTTTTCCGGCCTAAGAGCGCAGGATTTTCCAACAGGTTGGAAAGAGCGGCGTCCTTTGTCCTAAAACCATCCAAATTCTCATATTTTTTGATCCAAATATTTTTGTGTTCCTCACGAATCCCAATAATGACTTGATTGGCGCAATCTAAGTACAATCTCTCATTGCAACATTTGAGGATAAGGGCGCGTAATTCGTCCTCGGACACGGAAATGAACGCTGACCGGGCCAGGTATTCCGGGATAAGAAAGTAATTCTCCATCTCGCGGCGGCGCCAAATGAGGAGATTAGATGTGGTTGAATCTGGAAAGGCTTTCCAATATTGGTCTACTGTCTCATCGTCATAATGATCCCGATCGATCAGAAAGCAATAAGTCTGATGTTGTCTGTAAAACGCCTCAGCCGCGCTCTTGATGTTGGAAGAGGGGCCAAACGGCTCCACTTCAATCTCGCCTCGGAGCAACTCCCGCAGCACGGTGGGATCAATGGAGTCCTGATCATGGCCTTCAACAAACAGAACGTAGCCGGCGCTTTGGAAAGCGGCTTCCGGCCCGACATTCGTTGTTCTAATGATCATGTTACAGCCTCCTCCGAAGCCGACAGGAGGATTCTCCGATCAGCCTCAACGGAAGCAAAAATGTGTTTAGAATGAGAGGCGATGATATATTGATTTTCCGGGGCCAGGGCGAAGATCTGCCGAACAAAGTCGCTGTGCCATTCGGCGTTCAAGTGCAGTTCCGGTTCATCAATCAAGACAACTTTAGGGACTTTACGGGAATGATACCAGATCAAGAAAAGTGTCGAGATAATCTCTTTCTGCCCGGAACTCAACCCGTTAAAGGTAAACGATTCACCGCCTTTGATGGGATGGATCCGAAAATCAACCGCATTGTCTTCCGACGGTCTCAACTTTCCGATCGTTCCCCCGGCGTACCGTTCGACCAATTCATTGAGCTTCCCGAGAGCGTCTCCTGCACTTTCATTATCCGAAGTATCAAAGAGCTGGGCTTTACCCATCATCGCTTGAAGTAGCTGAAATTTAAAGGTGCTGACCTGGGAATCAAATCCCGGCCCATATCGGGATGTTCTGGAAAGCCGTTCTCCGCTAACTAACATGCCCAATTCGGGATTTCTCTCAGATACCTTCCTGTAACTATGAAAGTATAGGCAATGGGGACTAATAATGGGTTCGGCGTTCAGGCCCATGAGCGAGAACAAAAAAGGTTGAAGTAAATCCGGTTGGTTAGGCAGCGTTCCCAGGACACTGCGTGTAACCGGGCCGACCCCTTCTCGAATATCTACCCATCCAGACTTTTCTAAATTTACACTGGCCTTGGATTCCTTTGAATTTCTACGAAAGGTCCCTTCTAGGCCGGCCGCGGCCGCACCAGTCCTGATCAGCAAATCCAGGACATCTATCGGCATCTCGGGGGAGCGACCAAGCAGAAAAGACCTCGGGCCAATAGCTTCAGCCAATACAAGCAAGGCGCAAGATTCCAGTACGGAGGTTTTACCCACACCGTTTCTGCTGCCGATGACGATCACATCCGGATCATAGCTCATCCGGGGCGGCGGAAAGTCCAGCTCCAGATCATCCAACGCCTTGAAATTTCGTACCTTGATATGTCGGAGTTTGAGTCCCTCCGGTTTTGTTTGAGGTATGTCCATTTTCTCGTCCTGTTGAATGCCTGACTTTTTCTTTGCCGCCATTTTACCCCATCCCCCAACCTAAACAACCTGAAGAAACCGCTGATTCCAAACCCTGACGACTACACCTTTTCATGGTGATCCGGTCACCCGCCGACGGCAGTCTCAAACACGCAACACGGAACCCGCAACCCAATGTCATTGACTTAAGGCGCTGAGCGTATTTTTAACCATGTCCCCAGGGTGGCGCTTCGCTGACCCTTGTATGATAGAGCCAGGATTTGGGAATCGAAGAAAACTCCCAATTATAATTCCCGAGCCAGAGGTTAAGGGCCATTCCGTCGCCGTCGGCCAATTTCCGAACAGCATGGCCGAAGAGGTTGAGTCAAGGCTCGGCGAAGCCGACCCGAAGGGCTTGGCCTTGACGCAACCTCGGGCCATGCTACTCTAAGTGGCCGAGGGTAAGGACCTTATTCTGGCTGGTTATTGCATCACCTCATAATTTGTGGAACAATGTTACAATAGTTTTCCATAGTTGGTTCTGTTTTGGTCGTGGTAGACCGTCTGACCCTGAAGTCCGGTTTCCGAGACTGTAGCCCAGCCAGGTCGCCACGATCCCCTTATATGAACCCGAACAGTCGCATGGGCTAACCAAGCCCGAATAACAAGGACGGGAGGACAAGGGA
>JADFYA010000395.1 GCA_015233285.1 Deltaproteobacteria bacterium
GTCTCCTTAATACGATGGAAAAGTTGATAGTCCACCAATTCACAAATAAGATGTTCCACCATCAGGTGCGCTTCTTGAATCCGGGGCGTGTGGCGAGACGGGACGTCAATCACCAGATCGACCAATGGGGCCATGTGGCCGGCGTCTTCACCGGTCAAAGCCAGGGTCGTCAGCCCTCGTTCCCGGGCCACCTGAAGAGCCAGGATCACATTTCGGGATTTACCGGAAGTACTGATCCCCCAGGCCACATCCCCTTTGCTACCTAAGGCACTGACCTGCTTGGAAAATATTTCATCGAAATGGTAGTCATTGCCGACACTGGTCAAGATGGATGAATCCGTGGTTAAGGCAATAGCCGGGAGGGGAGGTCTTTCCATCAGAAACCGATTGACAAATTCTGCCGCCACGTGCTGGGCATCGGCCGCGCTGCCGCCATTTCCAAAAATAAGGAGCTTTTTCCCTTCCTTGAAGGCAGTGGCAATTAGTTCCGCGGCCTTGATGATCTTTTCTACGCCATCCCTGATCAGGATCTGTTTGACGGCCTGGCTGTCATCTAAGCATTTAGCGACAATATTTTTCAACGGGCAACTCCATATTCATCGGGGCACCCCAAATTTGTTTTAACGCAACAGACTGAAAAGAATTGGATATAATCAACTTCAGTCACCACCGGGCCCCCTGGCCGAAAGAAACTGACTTGTAGCCTATCCGACCGGCTTTGTCAACCTTTTGATAGACTGCCGGTGAGCAATCGCACGAAAAAATTCTTGAATGTTCACCTCCCAATCAGTTACACCGAAACGCACTTAAATAGCAAAGGGCGAAGTCATCGCTCTGCCGACCACTCCGCCCCCCCAGCATCCTTCGCCGATCCCTGGTCATTTGAGCGATCAAAAATATATCGGCCCGAAATCAGTCAAACCGAACCAACAACCGCTGGAATCACAGCCAAAATAGGTCAATTCCAGCCAGTAATAGTACCCACCAAAAGACATAAACGGGACATAGACGGTGGTAGAAGAGGTTAAGTAGGAATGATTACATTCGTTAAAGTCGGTTGGATCTTGGTAATCGAAACCGGTGAAGAGAAAATAGCCATCTCCCGTGTACACCATTTCGAGCCAATAATAGTCGTTCCCGATATCGACGATGGGGACATACAGGTTATAATGACTGTCCAGCACCGCTGTGCAGGGCTCCAACTGCTTTTTGCCATTAGGAGCGGTTAAAGCCCGGGGGCCGCTTTTCGGAGCGGACCTCACCATCCCCTCTTTCCCAGTTTGGTTTAACTCGTTCTGTTGTTGCAAGTAATCCAATATAGACGTCGGGCCGTTACCCCGCGGTTGGACCGGGCCGGCGGCGATTCCGGCTTGCGGGGCCAGCGACATGGCGATGATAAATAACGCCCCCAGGAATACGGATAATCCAACTTTCTTATTAAAAACATAGAATTTCATCTGGAACCTCCTGTTATAATTAGTGTAAAAGAATCATCTATCGTCGGGAACGGATCAAATTAAGGAACCTCTAAGCGTTCAAAGGCTCGCTTAAGGCGGCCCCGCCCTTCTATATCGGCCGGCAAGACGCCCCCATTGAGTCAGTTCCCACGCTTTCCATAATTTTATTATAGCTCGCCTTGACACAATTGTAAATAGGGAGACCACCCATTTTCATGGTCGTCTCCCTAAAGATTTTGGGAAGAACCTGTGATCTGATTTGGGAAACGCCGCTGAACAAATGCCGTTTCCTTGTCTTAATAATATACCGGACCGAATTTGGTCAAGGCGAACCAACAACCGGTGTTATCACAACCGACATAGTTTAGTTCAAGCCAGAAAAAGTACCCACCGAAATACATAAGCGGGACATAGACGGTGCTCGGAGAGGTCAAATAGGCATGGTCACATCCGGTAAAGCCACCAGGATTTTGGAGGTCGAAACCGGTGAAAAGAAAATAGCCGTTTCCCTGATACGTCATTTCGAGCCAGTAGTAGTCTCTCCCGATATCGACGATGGGAACATTGAGGACATAATTATCGTCGAGCACCGCGGTACAGGGTTCCAACTGCTTTTTGCCATCAGGGGCGGCGAAAGCTCCGGGGCCGTGTTTCGGGGCGGATTTTAACATCCCCTCTCTCCCACCTTGCCTCAGATCCTCTTGTTGTTGCAAGAACTCCTGTAAAGACGCCGGGCCATTACCCCGCTGTTGAAACGGGGCGGCCGCGATTCCGGGTTGCGGCGCCAGCACCATGGTGATGATAAACAATGCCCCGGCCATTACGGACAATCCAAATGTCTTTTTAAATGAACAGCGTTTCATTGGGTATCTCCTGCTTTGACTAGTCTGTAAAAAAATCATCTCGCGTCGGGCACGAATCAAATCAGGAGACCTGAGGGTGTCCGGAGGCCCATTTGAGGTGGCTTTGGCCGGGAAGACGTCCGAAACGGTGGAAGCCGGGATTGATTCCGGTGACTTCGGGGTCACCCAGGAAACCGGGAGTATGGTCAATCGAGCCATCAAGTCCGGGGCGGGCCAAGGGTTGGGGCTGGGTGCGGCGGTGGGGCAACGGTTGCTGGACTCGGATTGCCCCTATAGTGAATTCAGCCTGTTGGCTCAGTCGGTGAAATTGGGCCGGCCGGCCACGGTGCATGTTGCCCTGGGTACGGATGTCATTCACATTCACCCTGAGGTTGACGGCGCGGCCGTGGGCCAAACCTGCCTGACCGATTTCCGGACTTTTGCCTCACGGGTGGCCCAGCTCGAAGGCGGTGTATTGATCAACCTGGGTTCGGCCGTAATCATGCCGGAAGTTTTTCTTAAAGCTTTAACCTTAGTCAGGAACCTGGGGCATAAGGTCAAGGAATTTACTACCGTTAATATGGATTTTATGCGGCAATACCGGCCCACCCAAAATGTTGTCCGACGGCCCACCCAGGGCGGCGGCCAGGGATTTGAGCTGATCGGACACCATGAAATTATGTTCCCTCTGTTGGCCGCGGCATTGATTGAGGCCGTGGGCTAGGCGATTCTTCTACAATCCGTTTAGATGATTAAACCGGAAAATTCAGAGCCAAGAAAAGGGACGCTCAAGCTTTTCGTTTCCTGGTGAGGCCTGCCCATCTTTTCTGTAGGCGGCAAAATTCAGGGTGGTGGGTTTACTTCCCCCCAGCTCATGATTAACATAATTGTGTAAGTAATTCTACTGGGCCAGTATTAACATCGAAGGAGAATAAGATGCCCATTTATGAATATCATTGTTGTGACTGCAATAATGACTTCGAGACCTTGGTTCTGCGGTCGTCGGAGAAGATTGTCTGCCCCAAATGTGACCGGGATCACGTGGAACGCCTGATGTCGGCGTGCAGCTACAAGAGCGGTGGAAATTTTTCCAGCAGTCAAGGTAGCGGTTGTTCTTCCTGTTCATCTTCGAACTGTCATTCCTGTCACTAGTGAGTTGCTGGTCAATGTCATTGACTTAAGGGTGCGGACAAACGAGCTAATTTTTTTTAAAATAGACCATTCCGATTAAGCCCCAACGGGGCGCTCTAGGTTAGCCCAGGGCAGTGCCCTGGGAAATACGGCATGT
>JADFYA010000396.1 GCA_015233285.1 Deltaproteobacteria bacterium
TATAACCCAGCTTGGCCAGTTCGCGTTGATGCTGCTCGGCATCTGCTACGGTGTGGCTTAAAGATACCCGAACCCGGTAAAAGGTTTCCACGCCGTTGTCATATTCGCTGATATATGAATCAGGATACGTCCTGAGGAATCTCCGGCGCAGATTAAAGGCATTCTGAAAATCTTTGAAAGCTCCGACCTGAACAGTGAAGTCTCCTGTGGTATAGCTCTTGGGTTGGACGTAGATCGTTCGTTCCTTCCCGTTTTCGGTGATCTGGGTCGGGGTGCCTAAAGCAACCAGTCTCACCTTGGCCGTACCGTTGGTTTCCACTCCCAATTCTTTGGCCGTGGCGTAAGATAGATCGATAACCCGGTTCTTGACGAATGGACCCCGGTCATTAACCCTGACCCTGGTCTTTCTTCCGTTTTCCAGATTTGTCACCTCCACGACCACCCCCAGCGGCAAAAGTTTGTGGGCGGCCGTGTGGCCGTACATATTGTATATCTCCCCATTGGAAGTCCGCCGCCCATGAAAATAGCCGCCATACCAGGAGGCCACGCCCGTTTCTTCGAAACCCGCCGCCGATGTCAATGGATAATAGGTCTTGCCCATGACCACGTAAGGTTTGCCACTCGGAGTTGATTCAGACTTGACCTCAAAATCCGTATCGTTGCGGGTCTTGCCCTCCGATCGGCTCGGGGCGGCCGGCCGGCGGCTGATATTTTTCTCTTTTCCCGCACACCCCCAGGTAAACAGCACCCAGACCACCAGCATAGCCGCCAGCACCACCGGGGTAGCCATTCCCATCCGGGATGACCTGATTTTGTTATAATTCATCTTTGTCATTGTTTTCTGTCGGCTGCAATTCCAGCCACCGCGTTGATCCGCCGCTGCATGGTCCCGGACCTATCTGTTAACATGTTGAATATACTTAAATTTAGTTGTATAAGATCAAAAGTTTAACAGAAAAATTAATAATTGCAACCCCGGTTGAGCAGGAAAATGCTTATGCCCGGCTCTGTCCCGGCGGACATAGAGCAGGTTGCTATTTTTCGCTTGACATTGAAATCACACTTGATTAAAGTGCATGGTTATAATGTAACTACAATATAGTTACTGAGATCGAACTAGCTGAATCATCAAATTATAATCTAAAAATAAGTCAATCTGTGACCGCCTGAAAGGCCCAGGGGAGGGACCAACACAATGAAGCTCAAAGACAAATCCGCAATCGTCACCGGGAGCAGCCGGGGCATCGGCCGGGCCGTAGCACTGGCCTATGCGGCGGAAGGCGCCAACCTGATCATCAACTATACTTCCAATGAGGCTGCGGCCAAGGAAGTGGTGGACCAGATTGTGAAGCTGGGTCGCCAGGCCGTGGCGGTGCAGGCTGATGTGGCCACCAAAGCCGGGGCCGAGGCTCTAGTTAAGGCGGCGGTGGATAATTTCGGGAAGTTGGACATCCTGGTCAATAATGCCGGGTTTACCCGTCCGGCCCTGCTGTTGAAGATGACCGAGGCGGAATGGGACGCGGTGGTTGATCTGCACTTGAAAGGCGCTTTCCTGTGTTCCCAGGCTGCAGGGCAGCAGATGAAAGAGCAAAAGAGCGGGATGATGATCAACGTCACCTCGGTCGCCGGGATCGTGGGCACCGTCGGTCAGGTCAATTACTCGGCCGCCAAGGGCGGGATCATCAGCTTCACCAAATCCGTGGCCCGGGAACTGGCCCGGTATAACGTCTGCGCCAACGTTATCTCGCTGGGCATCGTGTCCACCGACATGACCGAAAAGATCAGAACCGACGAAAAATTAGCCGAAATCTACATGAATCGGATTTTGCTCAAACGGTTTGCCGAGCCTAAGGACATTTCGCCGGCTTTTGTTTTCCTGGCCTCAGATGACGCCGGATATATCACCGGGCAACTTCTCTGCGTCGACGGTGGTTACGGCATGATATAACATTATTTTGTGCGCCCATTAATCTTAGGAGGTATCCCGATGACAGACATTCCCAAAGCTATTCAAACCTGGCAGATGGTCAGACCCTACGGCAAAAACAAGGAAACCGGAGAAAAAATAGAAGGCGTCTTGGAGCGGACCGAGATCCCCATGCCCGAAATCAAAGAGGGCGAGGTACTAGTCAAGATTGCCGGTTGCGGCGTGTGCCACACGGATATCAGCTATTTTTACTTCGGCGTCCCCACGGTCAATAAGCCTCCTATGACACTGGGCCATGAGATCACAGGCACGGTCATTGCCGGACAGGCGAATATGATCGGCAAAAACGTGATAATCCCGGCCGTTATGCCCTGCCGTGATCCCAAATGTGAGATTTGTAACTCCGGCCGCGGCAACAGATGCCTTAATCAAAAGATGCCCGGCAACAGCCTGGGAAATTTGGGCGGCTTTTCATCCCACATCATCGTTCCGGCCGCCGATCTATGCATCATTAATGATCTCAAAGGCATTCCTCTGTCCCATTATGCCGTTGTCGCCGATGCCGGCACGACACCCTATCAAGCGGCCATGCGGGCAGACATCAAGCCGGGCGACCTGGTCATCGTCACCGGTGTGACCGGAGGCGTCGGGGTCTATATGGGTCAAGTGGCCAAGGCTTTAGGAGCCAAGGCGGTGGTTGGTATCGCCCGGAATGAAGATAAGCTAAAGAGAGCCCTGAATTACGGTGTTGATTTTGTCATCAACTCCCAAGACAAAGACATCAAAGCCATTAAGGAAGAATTCAAAGGCATCTGCAAGGCCAATGGATTGCCCAACAACTACGGTTGGAAGATCTTCGAATGCACCGGCACTGCGGCGGGTCAGGATATTGGTCTGAACATGCTGTCCTTTGTGGGCAAGCTGGTCATAGTCGGGTTCGGGATGCAGAAGAATGAGTATTCCATGTCTCGTCTGATGGCCTTTGACGCGGACATCATCGGCACCTGGGGCTGTTTGCCGGAATACTATCCCAAGGTCCTGGATCTGGTCCAGGCAGGCAAGATAGCCATCGAGCCGTTCCTGGAGACCAGGCCCATGAGCCAGATCAAGCAGGCCTTTGTCGACGCCCACAGCGGCAAACTGACTCAGCGGATCGTCTTAGAACCCGATTTTTAAGGTGTGGTTATTTAAATTAAACTTTTGCTAATTAAGGAGGTTAGGATATGGCATTGGAGTGGATACCCCGTGACGCAGAACTCAAGAATCACGCCCTGTTCGGCACCGAACATTGGGGCACAGCGGCGCCTTGCACTGTTTATGAAAAAAGACCCATTAAGGACCCCTCCGGGAAGGTCGTGGAAGGTCTTTACAGCGCCTGGATCATCCTGAATAACCCCAATCAGTACAACTCCTACACCACGGAAATGGTCAAGGGCGTCATCGCCGGTTTTACCGCGGCTTCGTCCGACCGCAGTGTGGTGGCTGTTGTTTTTACCGCCGCAGGCGATAAGAGTTTCTGCACCGGTGGTAACACCAAGGAATACTCCGAGTACTATAGCCGCCGGAACAACGAATACGGCGAGTACATGGATTTGTTTAACGGGATGGTCGACGCCATTCTCAATTGCAAGAAACCGGTCCTCTGCCGGGTCAACGGGA
>JADFYA010000397.1 GCA_015233285.1 Deltaproteobacteria bacterium
TATAGCCCAGGGTCAGCGAAGCGCCACCCTGGGGATATGGTTACAATACGCACGGCACCCTTAAGTTAATGACATTGACACGTAACCCGCAACCCAGCAACACGTAACCCGCAACCCCGCAACACGAAACCCGTAACACTCGACCCGCAACCAGCCCGAAGGAGATGACAGGTGGAAGTAACCATTCCTCAATTCGGAGATCTGTCGTTGGAGTTTCTTGTCTTGGATTTCACCGGGACCTTGTCCATTAACGGCCGGTTGATTCCCGGGGTGGCCGAAAGGTTGATCAAGATTTCCAAGTTTCTCAAAATTTATGTTCTAACTGCTGATACTTTTGGCCGGGCCAGGGAGGAACTGGCCGAGTTACCTTTGGCGCTGAACATTATCACTGGAAATGCCGAAGACGCCTTTAAAGCTGAGTTTGTCATCAGCCTGGGCGCGCCCAGGGTCGTGGCCATGGGTAATGGCAATAACGACGTCTTGATGCTGAAAAAGGCCGGTCTGGGCGTGGCCGTGATTGAAGGAGAAGGCTGCTCTTCTGCGGCCATCATGGCTGCCGACCTGAGCGTCCGGAGCATCCTCGACGGGCTGGATCTGCTGCTGGAGCCCCTGCGGATCAAGGCCGGTCTGCGAAGCTGAACTGGTTACTGGTTACTTGTTGCTGGTTACTTGTTGCTTGTGGTGGAACTAACTGGAGACTGGTTTTCTCTGGAGAGTCGCTCATATCCGCATTGAGTAGATAGACCGATGCCTGATCGTTCACGGGCCTGGCCGGCCATCTAATAGGATATAATATACGTATATTTTAAACAAATTATTATCAGTATAGTCTTATTCCTGACTGGCTCTTGGGATGTCGTGATATTTTTTGCTTGCAGAAAAGCTTAAGATGATGCTATAAATTTTTAAAATTGATACCCCCGCAGCATCTGACCGACGGCCCCATCAGGTCATCCGGCCTCCCTGCTTACCGCCAGAGAGGCCAATGCTTCTACCCCCAGGCCTCGGTTGCAGGTACATGGTTGCATTTACCATGTCAGGGAGCTAACCGCTTCCGTACCGTCCCTCCAAGTTCTACCCTAAGACTTGGGCTCAAAGTCCTTCTGGGACATCATAGTACCAGGACCGGCGATGACATGCCTGTCCTATTTGTCTGTTTCGGCCTGAAACCGGCCTTTCCCCGGCCGCTGCCGCAGATCTAAGGCGCCTGGTTCTTATGACTGATTGTGTTACTCGCCTCAATAATTAACCCCGCAAGGTCGTGTGGCGCCACCGGTGCCCCCATGAACCGGCTAGTTCTTCCCGTGATGGACCTATGCGGAAGGTATCTTCTTTAAATAAGAACTTTATCTGCTGCTCCCGGCTTGGAGAAAAACTAACTTACATTAGCATGCGGAGATTTTTATTATGACCATGAACGAGATTTTGGACATGCTTTATGGAATCCTCCATACCACCGGCTTCTTGAATATGAGCTGGAAAATGCCAGTCATGTGGAGTATCGGTTGCCTCTTCCTTTACCTGGCCATTACCAAGAATTTCGAGCCGCTTCTCTTGCTTCCCATAGGTTTCGGCATTTTCTTGGTTAACTTTCCTCTTGTTCCACTCATGGGTTGGAGCCACGATCAGCCCCATCTGCTTGAGGCCTTTTATCACTATGGCTTGGAGTGGGAGATTATACCTTGCGTCATTTTTCTCGGTTTAGGGGCTATGACGGATTTTGGACCACTTATCGCCAACCCTAAGACGCTGTTGGTCGGCGCCGGGGCCCAGTTGGGAGTCTTTGTCACTTTCACCGGAACCATTTTGGCCGGATTCACGCTTAAAGAAGCTGCTTCCGTGGGTATTATCGGCGGAGCGGACGGCCCCACCACGATCTACCTGACCCAACACCTGGCCCCGCAACTGCTCGGCGCCAATGCCCTGGCCGCCTATTCTTATATGGCTATGGTCCCGCTGATTCAGCCGCCCATTGTGAAATGGTTGACCAACAGCAAAGAACGCACCATTAGAATGAAGCAATTGCGGCAGGTATCCCGCACAGAGAAGATTCTGTACCCTCTGATCACGGCCAGCGTTATCGCCTTGTTGGTCCCGTCGGTAATGCCTCTGATGGGCATGTTTATGTTGGGCAATTTGATGAAAGAATCGGGAGCGGTAGCCCGGCTGACCGAAACTGCCCAAGGCGCTTTGATGAATGTGGTGACTATTTTCCTGGGTGTGTCCGTTGGGGCCACCATGACGGGAGACAAGTTCTTGAGCTGGAAGCCCCTGCTCATCTTCAGCCTCGGCTTGCTTGACTTCGCCGTCTGCACCATTGGGGGTGTTCTGACCGTCAAGATCATGAACCTTTTCCTAAAGGAAAAAATCAACCCCTTAATCGGCTCGGCCGGTGTCTCGGCGGTCCCCATGGCCGCCCGTGTGTCGCAAATGATGGGCCAAAAATACGATAAGGGCAACTTCCTCTTGATGCATGCCATGGGCCCTAATCTGGCCGGTGTTATCGGTTCGGCCGCCGCCGCCGGGATGTTCATCGCCATGTTCGATTAATCTTTCTTGGTTTCCTGGCTGGTTAGGATGCGCCAATACTAATCCGTGGACCGTTCAAGCAATTGCCTTTTCGGGGAGACAATATGAACAGATTGCTCGCATTAGTCATCATTTTCTTAGTTTTTTTAGTCCCGGCCGGGCGGGCTGAGGAATTTCTTCAGGCTCCGGTGATACCGGGTGGTAAGGTTATTAACAAAACCGATGACCGGTTAGAAGTTCACTATAACTTGTCTCATAAGGAAGGACTCGAATTTTACCGCGAAGCTCTCAAGGATACAAAGGATATTAAGTTTCGGGAACGCAAAGATGAAACCTACATCGAAGATGACGGTCGCCTGCCCTGGCATTCCATCACCTTTCCCAAAAAATGCCCGGACGGCATTGTCGTGACCATCGTCAAAGACAACTGGACCTGGATTCTTGGGACTTTGTTTCTGCGGTTTATCGGTGTGTTTGTAGTTCTTTTAATCCTCTATCTGGCCATGGTCACATCCGGGGCCATCACCACAATGTTGTTGGCAAGGCCAGTCAAAAAGTCGCCTCCTATCGGGCGATAGTGACTAAGCACGAAAAATGACCCTCCTCAAAATAGGAAATGGGCTTTTTGGATCAAATAGATTCCGATCATCCCCAAAAAATACAGCCCGGGCGTAAAAGTCCGGGCTTTTTTGTCCTAAATGACCCACGCCACCTTAGAAGGCTCGTGGCCCTTTGCCACCACCTGGTGATGGAGACGAAGGAACACCTGATCCCAAATCTATCTTATTTACATTTCATCATTATAATGCTATCCTAATACATCGTCGCACCCAAATCATAGTTGTAATGCGGTTTAGGCTCTCCGGAACAAAGCACCTATCAGCTTGGGATATGCCTTACGCTTTACCGGCCTGGATTATCGGTTGAAGAGACACCGTTCATGATGTTGGAAATGCGCCGGCCGCACGGGGCTGCACGAGTAGGCCACCGTAATTTGGAACTTTTGCTCAAATACATGGAGATGACGGGATGAATTGGATAAACAGGTT
>JADFYA010000398.1 GCA_015233285.1 Deltaproteobacteria bacterium
TTTCCAGCTCACGTTTTTTTCTCGCCATCGCTTCTCTTTCATGCTGCGCACCCTCCCCGGCCATCTCGCAAGGATAGAGTGGTTGGGGTTACCTGGTTCATATGTCAGCCTCCAACATCTTGGCCGCATTCGCGGCGCTCGCCAAGGGCTTCAACGATACGGGACGGGCGTGGTCTATCGTCGGGTCCAAGCTTTTGTTCGGCCAGGCACGCGTTCTCATCTTCCCCGTGTCTCTCAAAAAGTATGTATACGATACCACCACTAAAATTGCAGTAGATATAGCATTCTTTGAATCCTGAGGCAAGCGATTTTCCCCTGGCCAATGGCCCCAACAAGATGGTGCGCTGCGTCCATGGCCGGGGCCTATTCCCTATCCAGTTTCAACACAGTGGATTTAATACTGGCCTTCCGCGGCATCTCGAACTATGCTGGGTCGAATTTGTTCCTCCCGACTTCAAATGAATTCCTAACTTCAAATGAGTTATAGGCGAGATGACCATGTCGCAACACCTGATACTGGCCACAGAGACGGCCAGGCTGCCCGAGAGACTCTCAAAGACCGGCTTTCATCCATTTGAACACGGCAGTTTCCTGGAAAATATCGAGGGTGCCGGCCTATGGCTTGGGCCTCGCCATATCCTGGAAAGTTCTTGGGCATTCCGGCAGATTATCCCGTACATCGTCCTATGTGTCGGAGACAGGATACTCAGCTACACCAGGGCTGCGGCCGGCCGGGAAGACCGCCTGCATGGACGACTCTCCATCGGACTGGGCGGACATGTTGATTTCGCAGATATTGTACCAGGCCCTACCGGCATAGACTTGCCCAGGACGCTCAATGCCGCGGCTGAGCGGGAAGTTGATGAAGAAGTGGGCCGGGTGAGCGGAGGAGTCCGGAATTGGATAGGCGCGCTCATTGACAATGAGACGGAAGTTGGCCGCGTCCACTTAGGGATTGTCGGGATCTGGTCGTTGGGTGAGTGTCCTGATGGTGTGGCCGAAGCAGCCATAAGCAATATCGCTCTGAGAACGTTGGATGAACTTGAACAATCTACTGGTCGTATGGAAACCTGGTCAAGGCTTCTGATGCCTTTTATTCATGAGATGTCGGCGGGAAAGAAATAGTATGTTGAACCTTGCAGTCAACGCTCCCCAATGGGGCTAGTGAAAACCGGCGGGGGAGGCGCGTCATCAACCGCCGGATACGGAACTTCAGATTTTTGTTCAGAAATTTCTGCGTTATTGGCATCGTACCTGTTTATCGGCTGATGTGAGTCGCTATCGATCATACAACTAAATGAGACCACAGGAGTTTTGTCTTCGGTCAGGGAAAAAGAGTTGCTTCTTGGGGCGTTTTGTGTCAATTTAGGTTCTCGATTTTTGCCTGGTGAACGTTGGCCTGATCCGATGACTGGAGATTAATTATGGAGAATGTGAAAATTTACGCCTTGAGCACCTGCAGCCACTGTAGAGCGACCAAGAAATTTCTCGATGAATGCAAGGTTAAGTATGATTGTCTGGATGTAGACCTGACTCAGGGACAGGAAAGAGAAGCTATTTTGGATGATATTAAGAAGCTGAATCCCAGATGTTCGTTTCCGACGATCATTATCGGAGACACGGTGATTGTCGGCTACAAAGAGGAAGAGCTAAAAAAGGCGTTAGGTCTATGAAAGACGTGACCCAACTTTACGAAATGCTTCAAAAGATTCAAGAACCCAAGGGCTATTTGTTCAACTGGGACAGACAATTGGTTTTCGATTTGCTCCAGGCCTTACTGACAAATAAGGACCGCTACGGATACATGTGCTGCCCTTGCCGACTGGCCTCGGGTGACCGGAAAAAGGATGAAGATATTATTTGTCCGTGTGTCTACCGGGTGCCGGACGTGGCGGAATACGGAGCCTGCTATTGCGGCCTATATGTTTCCGCCGATTGGACTGCGGGCAAGATACCGGTACAAATAGTCCCGGAACGAAGACCTCTGGACAAGCTTCCCTATTAGCCTTAATTTCACCAATGGTCTTCGCCGATCCGGACCTAACCTGTGTCGGCGGCAGACCGATTTTATTGCCGGGCAGGATCAAAACGGCGGCCAGACCGGCGCGGCGGCATAAGGACTTCCGGGGCGCCTGGGGAACCGGGAAAAAGCAAGCCGATTAAATGCCAGAAAAAGGATAGATACCTGATGAATATTTTCTATGAATATGAAATTACTTCTCATCCGGCCACTGAATTCAACCACGTCGTCTACTTCTGCTCGGAATCCGGAGAATGCAGCCTCAATCAAGTCCCAACCGGTCAGGTCAAAGTCCTTACGGATATCCTGAATGAACGGGGGATGCAGGGTTGGGAATTAGTGCAATTATCTTTTGGTAAAGAGGGCGTCATGGCCTTTTGGAAACGCCGGGTCACACCGAAAGACTAGTCGTCCTCCCGGTGGTTCTGGTTCTTTTTCCGGCCTTGACCGGGGGAGATCTTTTGTCGCCTGGGCTCGATAATCCGATGAGCTCAGTTGGCATAGATATTGGGCTAACTCTACATCTTTCGAGACATGTCACCGGCACACCATCTTGTTTTGATGATAAGTTCCGAGATGGGGAAGTGCCGCTGGGCCGTCTTGCCCGCCGCGAGAATTCTGGTATCCCGTTACCTTGTTATCCTTTCCGGGTCGGCCCGGCAGGGGTAGGCTGTCTTGCCTTATGAGCCTCTGTTTGGAGTTACTTGATTGTCTCAAAGCCGGATTGTCTTGTGGTTCGGTAAACCATCTTTTGGGTTAGGGAACTAAAGATGACGTGGAAGACGCTATGGAAAAATACATGAATAAATTCATAGATATTGGGACGTTAATAATACTTGGCCTGGTTGTTGCCGTTTTTTCCCTTTGCTCAAGTTCGGCCGGGGCCGGTGAAAGGATTTCGATTACCGGATCCACCACGGCTCTGCCTGTGGCTCAGAGGTTGGCGGAAGTTTATATGGAAAAACATCCGGAGATGAACATTTCCGTGGCAGGCACGGGCTCCGGTGACGGCATTAGGGCCATTATTGATGGTAGTGCCGATATCGGGACCTCCTCTCGGGACATGAAAAGTAAAGAGGTGGCACTGGCCCTGGAAAAAGGAATCAAGCCGGTTAAACAGGTCATCGCTCTCGATTGCATCGTGCCGGTGGTAAACTCGGATAATCCGCTAACAGATCTGAAGGTTGAGCAACTTAGAATGATCTATAACGGAAAAATTAAGAACTGGAAAGACGTGGGAGGTCATGACAAGCAGATCGTGGCCGTCTCCCGTGATTCCAGTTCAGGGACATTTGAGGTGTGGCAGGAAAAAATACTGAACAAAGACAAGGTCCGTCCCGATGCTCAGCTCCAGGCTTCCAATGGGGCCGTGGCCCAGGCCGTGGCGGGAAACAAATATGCCATCGGATACCTGGGGATTGGATACTTGAATTCGAACTTGAAAGCCTTGAAGGTAAATGGGGTGACCGCCTCTTTCGAGACGACCAGGACTAAGGGTTACCATATCTATCGGGAACTATTAGTATTTACTCGGGATGAGCCGACCGGTCCGGTA
>JADFYA010000399.1 GCA_015233285.1 Deltaproteobacteria bacterium
CCCGGAAACCGGAAACCGGGCATATTGTCCTGCGGGCCTCCCACGAAGCCGGCCAGATCAACATTGAAATCAGAGACGACGGCCGGGGGATAAGCGCAGATAGGGTCAAGAAGAAGATTCTGGAGAAAAAGCTCAAAGGGGAAGCGGAACTGGCCCAACTGAGCGAAAAGGAGATATTGAGCTATATCCTGTTGCCCGGTTTTTCCACGGTGGAGGCGGTGAGCGATGTTTCCGGCCGAGGCGTGGGCATGGATGTGGTCAAATCCAGTATCGAGAAACTGGGCGGCACCCTGGATCTGGAATCCAGACCGGGCGAGGGGACGGCGGTTTTGCTCAGGCTGCCCTTGACACTGGCCATTATTCCCTGTCTTATCGTTATGATGGGTGAATATAGATATGCCATTCCCCAGGTCAATCTGGAAGAGCTGGTCTGCTTATATGACGAAGATGTGGTGACCAAGGTCGAGTATGCCGGAGATAAGGAAGTGTTTCGGCTTCGGGATCGGCTCTTGCCGCTGGTCCGGCTGGGGGAAATTTTGAAAAGGCCCCAACCCTTTACCGAGGATATCCGGGCCGAGATTTCGGAGAGCCATCGGCGGGAGTATGAACAAGCTTATCAGGAATATCTGCAGGTTAAAAAAACAGAGGAAGACTCGGAAGTCCATTTTTCCCGGTCGCTGAACTTCTGTGTCTTGAAGGTCGGGGCCAACCGGTTTGGTTTGATCATCGACCGGGTGATCGGCACCGAGGAGATAGTGGTCAAACCCATGCATCCCGCGGTTAAGTCCTTGAGCATCTATTCCGGCGCCACGGTCATGGGCGATGGACGGGTGGCCCTGATCCTTGATATTGAGGGAATTGCCAAGCATGGGGGCATCTCTTTGGAGGGCGCGGCTGAAGAAATCGTCGACCAGCTCGACAAGGGGGCAGATGATCAAGAAACTCAAACCGTCTTGTTGTTCAAGAATGGACCGGAGGAACAATTTGCCGTGGCCTTACCGTTGGTCAAGCGGGTGGAGCGGGTCGAGGCCGCCAAGATTGAACGGGTGGGACAACGGGAATACGTGACCATCGATGGGGTATCCACGCTTATTTTGCGGTTGCATGACCATCTGAATGTCAACCCCACGGTCGAACGAGAGGAAATGTTTCTGCTCTTGCCCAAACACATCAAGAAACCATTCGGCATTTTAATGTCCAGCATTATCGACATCGAAGAGACGTCCATTGACATGAATACGGAAAGCTATATGGAAGACGGCCTGTTGGGTACGGATATCTTGCGGGGCCACATGACCTTGTTTATCGATATCTACCGGCTGATCGAAAAGGCAGAGCCGGAGTGGTTTTCTGAGCGCCGGTTAAGGACGCCGCCGCCGGAACAGGTGCGGCGCATATTATTGGTTGAAGACGCCTCCTTTTTTAGACATCTGGTCAAAGGCTATCTGGAGGCGGACGGGTATGAAGTGGTCATGGCTGAAAACGGCCAGATCGGCCTGGATAAATTCAATGAAATTAATTTTGATCTGGTGGTGTCCGATATCAATATGCCCGTTATGGACGGATGGGAAATGGTAAGAAAGATTCGAAGTGGTTCAAAGAATCGTGATGTCTCGACCATCGCCTTAACGGCCCTGGATACGGATGAAGACCGGGACAAAGCCAAAAAAGTCGGATTCAACTGGTATAGGACTAAAATTGACCGTGAGCTCCTCCTTACTACTGTGGCTGAAGCTATGCAAAAAGGGTAGGTGACCGGAAAGGAGTCTTATTTGATGGAAGCTGTCAGAAGCGATGAAGTCTTTGAGACGGAAAGGAAGCGGCAGTTTTGCTCCTTTTGGCTGTCCGGACGTCTGTTCGGGGTAGATATTCTGGATGTCAAAGAAATTAATTCCGAAATCACCTTCACCCCGATTTTTCATGCCTCTAAAGAAGTTAAGGGATATGTCAACATTCGAGGTCAGATCCATTTGGTCATCGACCTACGGTTGTTGCTGGGTTTTGAGCGGGCTGACGACGTCGAAGGCCGGCGGCTGATAATATTCAAAACCAAGGTGGGAGAGCCGTTCGGGGTTCAGGTGGATCGAATTGGAGATGTGGTTGAGGTGACAGAAGGCCAGATCGAACAGCGGACAAAGGTTGATGATAAGCTGGATCGGATTGTCGACGCCGGGGACGTGATCGAAGGCGTCTGCAAGCTCAAAGACCGTCTGCTGGTTATTTTGAATGCCAAGAGTTTCTTGCGAATAATAGAAAAGGGCAGGAGCCGCTAGCTCGAAAACCCCAACGTTTTTGATGAGACAACCATCTTTTTTAGGGAGGAATGAATGAGCAATTTGAAACTGGCGACTAGAATCGGTTTGGGATTTGGCGTATTGATTTTATTGGCGGTGGCGCTTGGTACCCTGGCAGTGGTGAATATGAAATCGGCCGAACGCCGGGCCGCGGAATTGGCTCAGGAATACATGCCGGAAGTGGATTTGGTCAGCGACCTTGAATCGAATTTTAGGGAGGTGAGGTTCGGCATCCGGGGGTATACCCTATCTCGCAATGAGAATTATCTTAATACCGCTTTGGCGGCCTTGGTTAAGGTCAAAAAGAATATTCAAGATTGCAAAGAGTTATCTAATAAATACATGGCATTGACTAAATTAAGGGAAAGCGTGGGCAAGATCGGTAGCGGTATTGAGACGTATGATAAAATTATCAGCGAGACCGTGATTCGGATTAGAGCGGTCGCGGAAATCCGGAAACGACTGGACGCCTCGGCCAAAAAGTTCATGGATCAGTGTAATGCGTACCTCACCCATGAAAATGAAATGTTTGAAAAGGAACTCAAGACGCGGGCCGAATCCGCCGGAGCTCTAGAACGTTTTAAGAAAATCAATACAATGAATGAAGTGTTGGAATTGGGAAATTCTATCCGCATTGCAAATTTTAAGGCCCAGGCAAATAGCGATATCAAGATGCTGCGCGAAGTATTGGGAATTTTTTCCGGGATTGATAAGAAGATTGATGAGCTTAAGCCCGTGACCACCCGAGAGGCAGACCTTAAGACCCTGGCTGAAGCGAGGGCAGCGGCTCAAGAATATAAACAAGCTGTGGTTGATTATATTAAGAACCAGGAAGAACAGGACGAATCGACCAAGACGCGGAATGCTTTGGCCGATGATCTTTTAAAGATGTCCTCGGAAACCTCCGATACCGGGATAAAGAAGGCCGGGGAGCTGGCCAACCAATCCATGGCGGGTTTGTCTCAAGCCTCGATGGTGATGATCATCGGGTTGATCGTGGCTATTATTTTGGGCGTCATCATCGCCATCGGCATAGCTAAAGGCATCATTAGCCCGATCGGCAAAGCGGTGGAGTTGGCCAACGCCATCGCCGCCGGCGACCTGACCAACCGGCTGAATATGACCACCAAGGATGAAATCGGCGACATGGCCCGCGCTCTAGATAAGTCCAGCGACCAGTTGTCCTCCATGATCAGGCTGATTCAGGAAAACGCCAAGAGCCTGGCCTCCCAATCGGAGGAGTTGTCCACCGTGTCTTCCACCCTGGTGGCCAATT
>JADFYA010000039.1:0-424 GCA_015233285.1 Deltaproteobacteria bacterium
TCTAGATAGAGCATGGTGGCATTAGCTCGATGAATCGTCTCACGCCAACGGTCAAATTTCCTAAAAGTTTCTTGGCAGTCGCCGGGCGCCGCAGTGGACCGCGTTGAATTTTCAAGTTCTGGCTGGGTCGGATTCAGCAGGTTACTAAGGCAAGGGTCTTGGCCAAGTGCGCCCATTGTTTGAGTGATCCGATAGAGCCTGACGAAAATCTGCCGGGCCCGAAATTCAATTTTGAGACGGTTATCGGTGATATCAATCAGCGTTTTCAGGTTGGCAAAAACCAGGTCGAACTGCCTGGACAGAACCTCAAGCGCCTTCGATTCCACTCCGGCCTCCTGCAGGGGCCTGATGAATTTGTCCTTTTGGTTGATTTTCTCTCCGATATCTCTGGCTAAATTGGCCCGGATAAATTGATTTTGAGCCA
>JADFYA010000039.1:656-15272 GCA_015233285.1 Deltaproteobacteria bacterium
ATATCTACCTGAGTTCGACGAGTTTTGTTAATTGGAAACAGAAATGTATCCCAGATTTGGCAGATGAACGCAGATGGATGAGACCACAGGCGCCTGCGATCATTCATCTTTCTTTATCTGCACAATTAATCGTAATCTATCGATTAAATAATGTCATGTCAACTGCCGACCATTGGCCTAAGTCAAATTTCCTTAGGGTTTATTTCGCCAATAAACCTGATCCATCGGACTCAATGCTCCCCAAATGTTGTCGTCAATTCCGGCCAACTCCTTATGATAGATAGTCCGGTGAGGAATCCTGAATAAATAATATATGGGTAAATCTCTGACCACCAGTCGTTGAAATTCGGCATACAGGGCTTTGCGTTTGGCAAAATTCATCTCTGAACCGGCCGCCTCCATCAGGCGGTTGACTTCGGTATTACAATAGCCCTGGTTATTGGAGTAGATCAGTCCTTTTTTGATATTGTCGCAGTCATAGGTCCGATGCACTCCGATCATGGGATCACCCCAGTTAAAAACGACGTCCAGGTTGAGGTCGAACCGGCCGTTGGAAATTTTATCGGCCCATTGGGAATAACCCTTGAATTTGGAAATGATTAACTCGACACCGATCTTACGCAGTAAATCCTGGCGCAGGTATTCGGAAAAAGATACAAAGATACTCCCCTCGGAGGGGTAATCAATAGACGCCTGAAACCTTCGGCCGCCGGCATCTCGGGGGTAACCGGCCGCATCCAGCAACTTATTCGCTTTATCAATATGCACTCCAAATTGTTCCACCGCGGTGGAATAAAAGGGACTGTCCGGGCTGATCGGCCCGGTGGCCTTTAGAGCAGTTCCTTTCAGCAGTGTTTGGACGATAAAATCACGATCGATACAATAGGCGACGGCTTGCCGGACCCGCAGATCATTAAAAGGCTTCTTTTGAAGGTTGAAGGTCAGCCAGAAAATGGCGCCCAACCCTTTGTACCCTCTTGATGTCACCACCAGACTCGGATCTTTTTCATACCTTTGAAAGTCGTCAATATTGGAAGAGAAAATCATGTGTGATTCTCCAGCCTCCAGCGACATGGGCATTTCAAGTTCAGGATGCCGGAATATTTTGTAGCGTATTCTATCCAGGTAGGGACGGCCCTTTATGAAAAAATCATTATATTTTTCGAGGACGATTTGTTGGCCGGGGACGAATTGGACAAATTTGAACGGCCCGGAGCCGACCGGGGCCAGGTTGGCCGGATGGGTTCGGATATCTCGGCCGTCACCATAGATATGTTGCGGGATGATCGGGAGCAAAATAGACGACATGGCCATCAGGATAGCCGGAGACGGCTTTTTCAGCCGGACGATCGCAGTGCTTGGGTCGGGAGTGTCTACCTTTTCCACAGCCGCAAACATGCTTTTGAAGGGGTGATAGGCTTGCACGGTCATGATGGAAAATTCGACGTCTTTGGACGTAATCGGCCGTCCGTCGTGAAACGTGGCGCCCTTGACCAGATGTAAGGTCACCGTCCGTCCATCAGATGAGACATCCCATTTTTCAGCCAGATATGGTTGCGGCTGCCAGTTTTCGTCATATCGGAGTGGACTGGCAAATAATTGCGCTCCAGGCAACCCGGTGAACAGACCAGAAGAGAGGGCCGGATTGAGATGAGCCGGGCCGGCCTCCAGGGCAACGACCAGTTCTCTGCCATACCGGGGTTTTTCTCCTTCGGGTTTATCCGCCGCGGAGGCCTGTAGAAAAATCGGCCCAATCATGCCGGTCATGGCCCAGAAAAGAATCCCCACCACCAGCCGTCTCATCTGCTGCATCCTAAGCCTCCTTTTGTGCAATAAGGCAAAGAAGAAATATCGTCCGTTCAATTTACCGGAGTGAAGCGGGAAATCCTGGTCCGGGCCGGTCTTGAGCCTTATCGAAACGAGACGATTATGAGCGTTCCAAGTCTAGCCTGAGTATACATAGTTTTTGTTTTCCCGGCTATGATTATGTTCAGACCAAAGATGCCGGGCAAAGTTAATGATAGACCAGTTTTATAAGATATAACAAGAAAGTATCCTCCTTTGGCCATCCCGGCTGTAAACTCACCGGTTGAACCGGCTCACAACTATTTTTCCTTTGCCTAATGGTTGATATCAGGTTATACTTACCAGTACCCGGGGCTGTGACCGGCGCCGGAAGTGGTGATTCGTTGCGACCTATCATCTAAGTCCCCTTTTCGGTTCGTATCACAATAGAACTAAGCCAATCTTTTTCAGAGACTTCGCTGGGTGGGAGGATATGATGAAAACAGCCTCACGGTATGGCCTGCTGATGTTGTTGGCTATGGTGACTTGTGTGATCCTGATCTCCACCGGGCAGGAGGTCCATGCAAGCGATCTCACCAGGGGAGAGCTAAATTACTCGGTCAGGCCTATGGTGCCGGTCAGCGACCACCGGGTTGTTCTCACCTTTCCTTCACCGTCGAACACGGCCGGGTGTACCTTTACGGTCATGGTGTCTCAGAACTATTTTCCAGCCTCCGGCGGCTCTGGGCAAATATCCATGACCGTCGTCTCTACCGGTGGGGCCATATGCACCTGGTCGGCATCCTCGAGTGACAACTGGATCAGCGTCTCGGGCGGCGGCAGCTCCAGCGGAACGGTGCCATTTTACGTTTATCCCAATACCTCTTCCAATTTTCCGCGTACCGGCACCCTCATCTTTTCCACTTCCGCGGGTACATATGGTGTGGACATCACCCAGGATGCCTCAACACCGACTACGACCACCACCACGCTTGGCGGTTGCAGCTATCAGGGCACCGTCTCTTCCTCCAATTTTCCATATACCGGTGGCCAGGGGCAGGTCAACATGATCGTGATGCAATCGGGAGGCGGCGGTTGCTTCTGGTCGATATCTGCCGACGTTGACTGGATCAGCGCCTCGGGCGGGGGCAGTTCCAGCGGCAGCGCAGGTTTTACCGTGGGACCCAATACTTCCTCCTCTCCGCGCACCGGGACAGTCATTGCTGCGACCACTGCCGGATACCTTTATGCGAGCATCAGCCAAGATGGTGCTCCCACGACCACGACCGGGACCACGACGACCACCACCAAAACAACTACCACGACTACTGTAACTACGACCGGGACCACGACGACCACCACCAAAACAACCATAACCACGACTACGGTGACCACGACTACCACCACGACGACCTCGGCCACGACCAGCACCACCATTCCGGCCAGTTATGGTGAGTTACTTGGGGAGGTGCGGGACGAGGCTACGGGGCTGCCCGTCATGGGGGCCAATGTTTCCACAGACGTGGGCAATTTTTTACAAATCACCAATACGGCCGGGAGTTTCTATTTTCGATTGTCGCCCCGGATCTACCTGGTTACGTTTAAGGCTCCTGGATACATCTCCAGATCGGCGAATGCCGCCGTCTCTGCAGGGCAAGTCATCCAACTGACAATTGTGCTCACCCCGAATAAACCGTCCATCACGTCCGCAACCGCCAGTCCCGGCGGCATCCTGGATGACGAGGTTACTACGTCCCATCTAATGGCGGTCGTCTCCCATCCCAACGGCCTGGGGGACATTGCCCAGGTCATGGCCGATCTCTCGCCCATCGGCGGAAATCCTTACCAACCGCTGGTTGCCGCCGGCGCCGACCCGGATGATCGAACGGCTGGTGGGACATATGGGGCCGACATCACAGCCAAGATGGGGACCTCGGTGGGCTCGAAAAACATTGTTATCACTGCGGTGGACAAAATGGGATTTACCGACCGCGCCCCAGTCACCCTGTCCGTAGGTCATCAGGCAACGGATACGGTTACCTCGGCCTCGCCGGTCGGTGGTGACTTCAGCAACCAGATCACCGGGCAAACCCTGACGGTTCATATCAGCTTACACCCGCCGGTAACTATATCCGCATCCGCATCCGCGGCCAGACGGGCGGCCTGCAAGACCCTGGCAACGATTTATAAACCTGATGGCTCCCTTTATCAGACCGTAGATGTTTCATCCGGCGATGCGGAGGTGAACGTCCCCCAGGCCGCCGCAGGCAAATACACCTTTAGCGTTAAAACAGACTGCAGCGACGCCGTCAAATTCTGGACTGTAGCCAAAGGAAGCGGCACCGGAGTCCTGGGCGGCCTGGTGACGGATGCTTTTACCAACCAGCGTTTAACCGGAGTGTCCGTGGATACCACCATCGGGGTCCATGGATTTACCAGCGACGGTCTCTATTTCATCACCGCGCCCGCGGGCAAGGCTGATGTCACCTACAGCTTAACCAATTACCAGGACACGACCCAGACCGGAGTTGTGATTGACACCGGCGCCGTCCAAGAAATCGATATGGTCTTGAACCCGACCGTCCCCCAATACAGCCTGGGTCTGAACGGCACCACTTTTTCCGCCGGCACGCCTATGACATTAAGTGCCAATGTGTCCAATCAGTCGCCCGACATCAAAGCCGACGTCTACATCTCAATTACTCTCCCCACCGGCACCACCCTATATTATCCTGACTTTTCTCCCACGGCGAAACCAGTTGTGTCTAATTTGCTATTTCCTAAGGGCCTGAACATCGTGAATTTCATCTTGCCGCCTTTTGAAAACCTGATTCTCCCGGCTCTTCCCGCGGGAGATTATGCCTGGCAGATGCAACTAACCCTGCCTGGAAAGAGCCAGTTAATTGGAAATGCTTCCAAGGTTTCTTTCTCGTTCAAGAAGCCCTGAATAAATTAATGGGAACCGAGGTGAGGAGGAGACATGGGACAGGTGGAAAGGAAATTAAGGTCGGAGGATACGCCTGTTCGGGGTTGCTCAGCCTCCGTCGGGGGCCTGGCCGGCCGCGGCCTGGAGGTGTTGATGCTGGTCTTGGGGTTGGGCTACCTGGTGGCAGTGGGGAACATCCTCCCGGCTGAAGCCCAGGTCAATCCTTCTATGCACATAGCCTCCTCGCCCAACCCGGTTGGCTCCGGCGCCCGGGCCTTGGGGATGGGGGGGGCATTTATTGCCGTGGCCGATGACGCCACCGCGGCCTCCTGGAACCCAGGCGGCTTGATTCAATTGGAGAGGCCCGAGATATCTATTGTCGGGGCGAGTTGGTGGCAAACAGAGATCAATTCTTCCCAAGCACATCCGGAGTCTAATGGTCGGAACAGCTTTAACAATATGGATCTTAATTACCTGAGCGCGGCTTATCCGTTTTATTTTTTGGAACGAAACATGATTGTTTCGCTAAATTTTCAAGACCTTTATGACATGAACAAAGACATTAAGTATAATTATAAACAAGAAGGCGTCATTGGCGGAATTCCTTTTAGTTCTCGTGCGGCCTACACCTTTGAAGGACGAGGCAGCCTAAGGGCCCTTTCTCCGGCTTTTGCCGTAGAGATTACAAATGGGTTATCACTGGGGCTGGCGGTTAATGTGTGGACGGACAAACTGTTCTGGTCAAATGGCTGGACCAGGAAGCTAGCCTACACCGCGGATGTCACTTTTCCGGGGAAGCTCCAACGGACCGCCACGGACTTAGAAGAACAATATCATGACCTGTTCGGGATCAACTATCATATCGGCGCGCTCTGGAACGTGAACAAATGGTTTACCCTCGGGGCGGTGGTCAAGACCCCTTTTACCATGAAACTAACCCGGACCTTTAAGTCGCTCGATCAGATTCTTGACCCACCTGGTCCGGCTAAGACAGACAAAAATGACGAAGACATTGAACTGGACTTCCCTCTGTCATACGGCCTGGGGACGGCCTTCCGCCTTTCGGATAAGCTGACCTTATCGGCCGACATCTACCGGACGGAATGGTCCCAGCACCTGCTGCGGGATTCCCACGGCAACGTTTTCAGCCCCATCGCCGACCTCCCTCAAAGCCTGGCCGATGTTCCGGCCACCCACCAAATCAGGATCGGCGGTGAGTATCTGTTTATACTAGAAAAAACCATTATCCCGGCCCGGGCCGGAATTTTCTATGATCCCCAACCGGCTCAAGGAACAGTCAACCCTTTCTATGGATTCAGCCTGGGCAGCGGGGTGATGATCGGGGACACGGTCTTCGACGTGGCCTATCAATATCGGTGGGGCCGCGAGGCCCGCAACATCCTGTTCCAAATTCCCGACGCCACGACCGACGTGGACCAGCACATGGTTTTGCTGTCGGTGATTCAACATTTCTGAACGACTTGATCTCCAGCCCCATATCGGGTTCCGGTGGTCAAAGAAAATTCAAAAGGCGCAGGAGCATGGGGCGGCTCGGCTTGCTCAGATATCCTATTAAATCTATGCGATCCCTTCTTTTCTTCGAGTCTGCTATGGGCCTGTCTTTTCTGGGATGTTGGAATTAAGACGTGTTTTGTGACGGCCGGCCGGCCTGGCTGTAGGGCGCAGGATAAACCAGATTCAAAAATAGTGACCGGCATGGCATGGTTTTGGCTTGATTTTTTTTGATTATGACAATAATGTTAAACAAAAATATCTCAGTTCGGCCGAAACTTTAATAGTCAATAATGGAAAAGTCAAAGCCATTCTTTAAAAATGGAAAAATAGATATTTTTAAGTTAGTTTATCATCTTTGTTTTGAGCGAAACGAGAAATCTTAAGATCCTCAACCGCCGTTCGAAATGACGGAAGGCAAAATCCTTCGTATAGAAGGACCGTCATCCAAGCAGATGTCCCCAAAGAAACTGAAGAATGTGACCAGGTGGCAATGGGCGTGTCCATGGTAATCCATTATGAGTATATCAAGAGGGAGAGAACATGAAGAAACTGAAGTTGGGTGCCAGAGTGGCTCTGGGCTTTGGAGCTCTGATTTTGATTTCGATAATCATGGGCGGCGTCGCATTTTGGAATATGGAACAAGTAAAAATTAAAGCCACGACCCTGGCCACGGAATATGTCCCGGAAGTGGGGGTGGCAAATAATCTGGAGAGATATTGGTCTGCGGCCATGTTCAGCATGCGGGGGTACGCCCGGTCGGGTGAAAAGAGTTTCTTGGATGAGACCTGGGGTAACCTGGAAAGTGTCAAGAAGTTCATTGGGGAAGCCAAGGATCTGGCCGCAAAATCCGGACGGCTGGCCAATCTTAAAGAAGCGGCGGGGCGGGCTGATAACCTGGTTTCGGAGTATGAGAAGCTGGTCAAGGCCACCGCTGAAAAACATAAAGACGCTAGAAAGATCCGGCAGACTCTGGACGAAGCCGCCGCCATCTACATCAAGAACTCCGAAGCCTTCCTGGAGACTCACCTTGATTTGATGAAGAAAGATATCGCCGCCGGACTGAGTGCAACCTTACTCTCGGAGCGGGTGGACAAGATTATCATGGTCAACCAGGTGTCGGACGTGGGGAACCTGGTCAAGCAGACTTACGTCACCTTCCTGGCCACCCGCGACCCCGGTGTCATCAAAGAGACCTTCAAGAACTTTGAAATCGTTGAAACCAACATGAATCGTCTGCGGCCGATTACCCGGCGGGAAGCCAACCTCAGGAACATCGACAACATCCTCAAAGCTTCCAGCACTTACAAGAATACCTTAACGGAACTGGTCAGCAATTTCTCGGCTCAAGACGCCCTGGACCGAAAGCGGCGCGAGGTGAGCAACCGGCTCTTGATCGAAGCTAAGGACATGGCGGAAAAGGGGATGTCCGAGACGGTTAAGGCGGCGGGGGCGGCGGCCGTTGCCCTGGTGGCGGTGTCCACGGTGATGGTCCTTGGGCTGCTTATCTCGGTCGTGGCCGGGATCATCATCGCCTTAGGAATTACCCGGAGCATTACCCGGCCGGTCAAGAACACCGTGGCCATGCTCAAGGATATCGCCTTGGGTGAAGGAGATTTAACTAAACAGTTAAAATTGGACCATTTGAATTGTTCTAAGATTATTAACTGCAACCAATCCGGCTGCCCCTCGTATGGGAAGGAGACGGCATGTTGGACTGAATCCGGCTCTATGTCCCAAGATCCGAAATGTCCTAAGGTGGTCAGCGGCAGCATCAAAGACTGTACTTACTGCAAGGAAGTCTACCAAAAATCCGTGACCACCGAGTTAGATGAACTGGCCGCCTGGTTTAACTGTTTGTTCTTAGAATTCGCCCGGTGGTCAAAACCCTCGGCCGCCAAGCCGGACCAATGGAAACCCGGGCCGGGGTGTTGGCCGGTTGTTTCCCAGAAGTGGGCCTCCGTTCCCGGCCATTGGCCCATAAGCCCCAAGCAAATTGCGGCCGGGGCTAAACAGATGCAAAACAATATGAACACCATAGCCGCATCTACGGATGAAGTAACGGCCAGGATGAATACCATCGCCACGGCCATCGAAGAACTGAGCGCCTCATTCAGCGAAGTATCCAAAAACACCCACAGCGCAGCGACTCGGACCGGTGAAGCTGCGGTGCTGGCTGACCAGACCGGTCACATCGTGGATGAACTGAGCAAAAACTCCAGCGAAATTACCTCCATTACCCGAGCCATCGTAGATATTGCAGAACAAACCAAGCTGTTGGCGCTGAATGCCACCATTGAAGCCGCAAGAGCCGGTGAGGCCGGAAAGGGCTTTGCCGTGGTGGCCAACGAAGTCAAGGAACTGGCCAAACAAACCACAGATTCAACGGACAACATCCAAAAGATGATTGACGCCATTCAGATGAACTCCGATAAGGCGGTGAAGAGCATCAACGATATCATCAGCCAGATAAGAGAGATCAACGATATCACCACAACTATCGCCGCGGCCGTGGAAGAGCAAACAGCCGTGAGTTGCGACTTGGCCGAGAATGCCGCTCATTCCGCCACTCTCTCCGGCCAGGCCGCGGATCAGGCCGCCCAAGGTGCGGAAGTCTCCAATCATATTACACAGAATATCGGTCAGGTGGCTCGCTCCGCCGCGGACACCCTGGGCGCGGCCGAAAAGGCCCGGGAGGCAGCCAACCAGGTCTCCGGGGTGGCCGACGGCCTGGGTGCTATGGTGGCCCGCTTTAAGGTCTAGACGAAAGACGATTTCGATTTACGTTCATAACATCTTTCAAGAATAAGCAGAAACCAAAGCAGCCTTTGCCCGCTGCCGAAAGACAACGATCACCACCTTGTCATTCCGAACGAATGTGAGGAATCTTAAGATTTCTCGCTTCGCTCGAAATGACAAGAGGGAGCCGCGAAGTCCATCACCTTAAGCAAACTGCCTCAATTAATACCATCCCGAGATAGGCCGCCGATGGAACTCGAACAAGAATATATTGATCTGTTTCGAGAAATATTTCCGTTAGAAACTCTTGACGATGATTATATTGAGGCGATCTGTCAAAAATGTCGGACCCAGAGATATGAAGCCGGGAAGATAATCTTTGAAGAGGGCCAAGAAGGGGAAACCTTTTTCATCATTCTGGAGGGAGCGGTAGAAGTCTGGAGGGATTATGGTTCACCCGACCGGGAGCTCTTAAACGTCTGCCGCCGGGGAAATACATTTGGTGAATTAGCCTTAGTGGACGATCTTCCCCGCAGCGCCACCGTGGTGGCCAGAGAAGCCGTGACTCTCCTGTCCATGAGCCGGACCGATTTCATCAGTATTCTTAAAGAACACAGTTCTGCAGCCTTGTCGATCATGAGGTCCGTATCAGCCATTGTCCGGCGCAGCAATCATGTCTTCATCAACCATCTCAGAGAAAAGAACAGGCAACTGGAAAAAGCCTATCAAGACCTGCGGGAAGCGCAAGAGGAGCTGCTTCGCGCCGAACGGCTGTCCAATCTGGGTAAGTTCTCCTCGTTGATCCTGCACGATTTTCGGAATCCACTGACTTCGGTGCGTGGTTACGCCGGCTTAATCCTGGCCTATCCCGATGACAAAGAAGAGATCACGGGCAGCGCCAAGATGATTATCAGTGAAGCCGACCGGTTGAACCGGCTGGCGGATGATCTCTTGGATTATTCCCGCGGGGTCGTCCGGGTCAATTTAGCCCCGGTGATGTTTGCCGAATTCTTAACCACATGGTCTGATTCACTGGCGGCCGGGTTCAAAGAGCGGGGTATCTCTATTGTCCTTGAGGTCCGGGTTACGGAGCCGGTGATAATGGATGAATACCGGATGCACCGGATGTTCACCAACCTGGCCACCAACGCTTACAAGGCCATGCCTCAGGGCGGAAGGTTTTCCATCAAAGCCTGGGAAGATGACGGAGCGGTTATCTGCGAGGTGGCCGACACCGGTGTGGGGATGAATGCAGAGGTGTTGGATAAGCTTTTTGAGCCATTTTGTTCATTTTCCGATGAAGGCGGCACCGGCCTGGGTATGCCTATCGTCAAGAGTATCCTCGAAGCGCACCACGGCTTCATCACTGTTTACAGCCGAGAAGGGGAGGGCACCAGGTTCTCCATCACGATCCCCAAGACGTGGTGAATAAGGACGGGGTGTTATGCCGCGAATGGGCGTTCTTGCCACCTCCCCCCGGAAAAAGCGCACCACCACCTCTCCATGAAATTACCTGTGATTTCCCTTCATTTTCTTTTTCTCAATTGTCCGATTTCCTTAACTCAACCATCCGGCCGATAAATTGACTGGGCGGGAGGTAATCGACCAGGCGCAGGTCGTGCCTTTCTGTCCCTTTTTTGTTCAGGAAGACGATGGTTGGAACGCCTTTTACCCCGTACTGCTGAAGCAACTGTTCGTGTACCGGATTACCGCCTTTGGTCACATCGACCTTGATCATGATAAAGTCTTTTTCCGCCTGGTTGACAATCGCCGCGTCATGGAACGTAACCTCTTCGAGTTCACGGCAAGGAGTACACCAGGTGGCGTAGAAATCAATGATGACCGGTTTATGTGATCTTTGGGCCTCCTGTAAGATCTCCTTCGAGTAGGGTTTCCAGGTTACTCCCGGACCGTGCATGGCCCAGGAGGTGATGATAAAGGTGGCGAGAACGAAACCGGTGACACCCGCGACCATTTTCATCCAGGCAAACGCTTTAAAATTAGCCTGATTCCGGTCAATCCAGCCCAGGTGCAGCCCCGCCGCCAGGGCCACCCCGGCCAGGAGAAATACTTCCACTGATTCCGGTAGAATCGGCCTGACAAAGTGAACCGCCAGACCGATCAGGACCCAGCCCATCAGCTTCCTGGTCCAAAGCATCCAGCCGCCCGAACGGGGGAGCTTGTCGAGTTGTCCGGAGAAGACGGCCAGGCAGAAGAGAGGGAATCCTAAGCCCAGGCTTAAAGTGAAAAAGACGAGAAACCCGATCCAGGGGCTGCCCAGGCCGGCTACCCAGGTGAGTAATCCCAGAATGAACGGGCCGATGCACGGCGCCGCGACCACCCCCAACGTCAGGCCCATAAACAGGCTGCCGAAGTATCCGGAGTAAGATTTTGCCGCCGCCTGAGTCAGACCGCCCGGAAGCCGAAGTTCCCAGAGATCAAGCAGGCTGGTGGCGAAAAAGACCAGTATGGTTGCGACAGCTATGAGCACTACTGGATTTTGGAGGATAGCCCCCATCAGGCCGCCGGTTAGAGCCGCGATGACGCCCAGTGCTGAGTTGGTTATGGCCAGGCCGAGCATATAGCACAGACCATGGGTCACGAGTTTGCCCCGGCCCGTGCGCCCGGCCTGACCGCCGAAAAAGGAAACGGTGATCGGAATTAATGGATAGACGCAGGGAGTCAGGTTAAGAGCCATGCCGCCGACAAAGACGCCCAGGAGGGTCCAGATCATAGCCCAGCCATAGAGCGGCCCAGGGGTGGTCGGCTCTTGGCTTGACTGAGATTGCCCGGCCGGGAGGCTATCAATGGGCATACCCATTTGTTGCCATTCAGGATACCCGTGCGGGTCCCGATAGACGTTTCGGTAACCAAGTTTTACGGCCACCCGGGCCGCCGAGTCGCTCCGGACTCAGGTTAAGCCGGCTCAGTAAAAGACGATCAGGCGGTCCTTATCCGGTCCCAGGAATGCTTCCAGGGCCGGGGCCTTGTGCCACCTCGACCACCAGGTTGGTTCCATGGGGAAATTTTGAGCGCCCTTAACATGTCCTGTTCGGAACTCCCACTCCTGACGGGTGTCCACCAAGAGAAGATGCTTGGGATCATTCCGGTAAAGTTTGGCGAGTTCCTCGGATGTAATGATCCGGTAGCCCCCGATCTTGGCTTCAGCCAGGACATCCGTCCAGGTGGCCTCCTGGGGAGTGACGGCCCGGTTGGTCAGCCACAGCGCCCCAAAGGTGATCATCACCGCGGCCAGGGCCAGGCAAGTCATCCTCTTATTGGACATAACCAGTCCTTTCGATGCAGACCGCAACTTATTCAAGCTTTAAATCTTCCCCTCACGCTTCAGTTTGCCAGGACCTGGTTGTCGTCCTCTTTGAATCAGCCCGGCCCTGTCAGGGCTTGCAGGTCATATGGCAAATACCGGCAGGTGTTTCCACGGCATACGGAAAGTATTTCCTTTTGAACCAAAGGGCGACATTGACCAGACTGATCAGGACCGGCACCTCAACCAAAGGACCAATGACGGCCGCAAAGGCCTGACCCGAGTCTATCCCGAACACGGCTACGGCTACGGCAATGGCCAGCTCAAAATTGTTGGACGCAGCAGTGAAACTCAGGGTGGTGGACTGCTCGTAGGTGGCGCCCATCTTCATGGACAGCACGAAAGACAAGAAGAACATGACCACGAAATAGATACATAGGGGAATGGCTATCCGGATGACGTCCCAGGGTAGTTGCACTATGTATTCACCTTTTAGAGAAAACATGACCAGAATTGTGAAGAGGAGGGCAATCAGCGTAATCGGGCTGATTTTGGGGATGAATTTTTGCTCGTACCAGTCCCGCCCCTTGGTCTTTAATCCGATCAACCGGGTCACAACGCCGGCAATAAAGGGGATGCCCAGATAGATGAACACACTCTGAGCAATCTGGCCGATGGACACGTTAACCACAGAACCCTTCAGCCCCAACCAGTGGGGTAGGACGGTGATAAAGACGTAGGCGTAAATAGAAAAGAACAAGACCTGAAAAATGGAATTGAAAGCGACCAGACCGGCGCAGTATTCCCGGTCACCGTAGGCCAGATCGTTCCAGACGATGACCATGGCAATGCACCGGGCCAGGCCGATCATAATCAGGCCGACCATATACTCATGCCGGCCGGAAAGAAAAGCTACGGCCAGGGCAAACATCAGGATCGGCCCGATAACCCAATTTTGGACCAAAGACAGGATGAGGACCCGGACATTCCGAAAAACGGGCCCCAGTTGCTCGTACTTGACTTTGGCCAACGGCGGATACATCATCAGGATCAAACCAACGGCGATGGGCAGATTTGTTGTGTCCACCTGAAACTGATTGATCACATTGCGAATATCGGGATAAAGAAACCCGGCGCCGACACCGACGAACATGGCCAGGAAGATCCATAAAGTTAAGAACCTATCTAAGAAGGAAAGTCTCTTGCTTGCACTCGACATGGCTTGGCGTCCTATGTATCAGGTGGTTGAAAATGGTGATGTCAGATTTGTTCTATTTTGTAATCCATCCAAGGCCATCCTTCCGGCCTTTGCAATAGTCGTCGATAGCCTTAACATGAGACGGGTATATAAGCTATTCCATTCCTCCAAACCGGGGGGGCATTGGCCCAACTGCATTGGCGGCAAAAGGCTTGATGGAGAACGAAGTGGGTTACCTCCATTTTAACTTCGGGTAGTTCGATCTCCTGATGGGTATGAAATGCAACCATCAAGTCCGGGTCAAGCCGGTCATTTCCGCACTCGCAGGCAGAGGGCATAACTTTGATCGTCTCCGTTGGGCTCAGGAGTTTCTGCTCATGACCTGGGTG
This sequence comes from Deltaproteobacteria bacterium, assembly GCA_015233285.1. The sequence goes on from JADFYA010000039.1 coordinate 14,471, forward strand.
TCCTTTCTGACCGCCCTGTTTTCGACCGCTCTTTCGGGTAACCTTTTTAGGCTTCTGATAAGGGTTATCAGTTGAGGAAGGTTTGCTGGAATTGTTTGAGTTCTGGTTCAGTCTAGCGGTCAGCTCTTCAACCTGTCTGGTTAGAATCTCAACCTGACGGCGTAAGGACGCAATCTGATCTTGCTGCTGAGCCACGATACCTTCTAACTGTACAACATATCGCTTAGCCCGGCGCGAGAGTCTGAGCCTCGGTGATTGCCCGTATGGTTTCTCGATAGTCATGTATTATGGCATAGCAAATTTTGCGAAAAAAGTCGCGCTTTTTTTTCTCGACTTTTCATTTTGTTAGGCCATATTTGCCATACGAATTAGATGGCCAAAATCAGACGGGCTCGAGACCCCCCGTGAACGTGTACAAAGATTTTATCCCGTCGCCGGTGTGGGGAAAGTCTCCGTGTGGGGTAGGCCATGCCGGAAGCCCTGATGGAGTGAGGAACCGTGTGGGGTAGGTGTGGGGTAAATTCGGCCAAAAAATAAAAAAGGAGCCATCCACACCTGGCCCCTTCTCACAACTGATTGATTTAATTGGTGCCGAAGGTCGGAATAGCCCGATGACACTTAACTTATTGAAATAACTACTTGTGAATTTGTGAAACAACCGTCTTGGAGGCCGCTATTTGCAACCCCACCGCAACCATTTTCCACGTCTTGCAATGGTAACACAATTTTGCTATGATAGCAAACTGAACATTACATAAACCCCTTTGGACGGATAGGGCGGCCACCCGACAAGGACGTTTCC
>JADFYA010000003.1 GCA_015233285.1 Deltaproteobacteria bacterium
GCGGGTGATTTTTGCATATGTTTGATCGTTTTCATTGGTCCCGGTGATAACCACGACCTGTTTTATTTCCGGTTGAAGCTGGAGGGCCAGATCCAGGGTCCCTTTGGAATCCAATTGAGATACCACCCCGGTGACGTTAGGCCCCAGGTGACGTCCCTCAATCTGGCGTTTCTCCAGCGAGCAAAAGACAATGGGAGTTCCCGGAAAAAGTTCGTCCCGGTATTTCAGGGTGAAATCTAATGCCGGACCAAGCAGGACAAAGATCAAATCCGGCGCCCGGGTGGAGTACTTGTGCCGTAAGAGATCGCGCAACTGCCGAAGGTAAGCCTCGCCGGGGAAGCGGGCCAGGTCCAGGTATTCACAATATAAATCAAGATGATCTGAGGTTCCTGACTGCAGCGTTGACCGGATGCTTTGGTTGACGATAATGGTATAGGGCAGGAAAGGTTCGAAGGAGTGAATCAACAGTATCTTTTTGGCTTGTTTGGGGTCATTCGCCTGAACGGAACAGGCCATGAGCAGGGCGAACAGAAGAGTGATCAGCCGAGCCGGCCAGAGCGGTTTAATATCCGGCCGGGCCTTGGTTCTGTTTACCCGTGGGTTGGCCATTGGGTGATCCGCCGGGAAATGGTCGTGCGGGAAATACACAGGCCTAGAGAGAAGACCGGACCGGCGGCTACTCAATGATTTTTCCATAAGACGATCAGTAAGATCCTTTTTCACAATCGCCTTCCTTTGCTGGGATGCCTGCTCTCGTGGCCGGATCTGAGAGCCTGTTTCTTGTTGGAACAAGCCACTTGCGCCATACTATATAAATATTTGATGTAAGTCAACGTAGTTTGCAGAAGCATGGCCCGAATCTTCAGTGAAGAATCCGCCGGTCTGGCCAATGGAGGAAATGGTTTTGTCGGAAGATAAAGATAGAGAAGGGAGACCAGACTCTCGACATTCCAGAATCATACCACTGAGACGGTTTTGAAATGGGTTTTAATCTGGATTTGCCTGGGTGAAGGTTTTTTAGAGAGAGCGAGGCCAATCCAAAAACGTTGATGCTTATGATTGGTCGAAAAACCGGCGGAGGCTGAAGAACAATCGGTTAATAGGTTTATGAAAACAAATATCGACATGATTAAGAACTTACATAGGGGATGCTGGATAATTTTTTTCCGTATAATCCTTAAAAAGAGTTGACAGGACCGAATTTATATTATACCGAGATTATAGGAAACAAACACATCGTTTTCCTCACGGATGTTCATTTATAATTAGAGATATGAGCCGGTGATATATAGATAATTTAGGACATGGCCGATTGACTGAATAGATAGTTAATGAAGTATTTAACGTGATTTAAAAACCATAATAACCTATTATATTTTTCCGATTACATTCGTCGGCCTTTCACGTCTTTGATGATTAACCTGGACCTTGTGACAATTACGCTCGACAGTTCTCTGTTAATAATCTTCAGCCAGGCACGCTTGGGAGGCGGCATGAAATACCCAGAGGATATATCCGAAGCCGATTATGAAAAGTTTCTCGAGCTAGCAGATAAATCGAGAGATTTTTATAATGAAGTAGCCTCGCGGCGGATTTTCTATACCGCCCGGGCCATGACCACGGATAAATATTCCAACAAGCCGGTGGTATTTCTTGGCGATAAAAGTGGCCATGTAACCAGATTCGATGTGGATACGATAATGGACCACCCCGATGATCAAGCGGCAGGAGTGCTGGAAATTTGTCGGCTAGGGCGTAAGGTTGCCGCCCTGGAGGTCATTGTCCCTAAAAGAGAATTCAACGGTGATAGATTGTTGGCCGTGGGCTCGGAGGATAACGACCTGCGCTGTTATGCCCTTCGGGAAAAATCAGCCGCACCACTCGTCACCCTACCCGCTAAAGAGGACCGGGGCGGGATTGTGCTGATCGCCCAACCTCTTGAAGGTGGGCCCATTTTCATCTCCTACGACGACGGGACCCTGGTTATCACCGAACTTGAGCGCCAGGGGGATAAATACAGATTCAGCAACTTTCTGCAATTCGATCGACAATACGTAACCGCCTTATGCGCCACGGGGCAGGACTTGTTATGGCTTGGATCCCGGTTTGGGCAGTTATGGTGTCTTCCTCTAAACGGTACGGAGTCCCTTGAGTACTATAAGGTGGCAATACCTCAAGCTAAAGAAATATATCTCTGTTATCAAACCGATGAGGCCATCAAACAGCTTCTCCCCATTGAGGAAGTGGGAACAGCCGGATCCGACTCCAGGTTCATCGTTTCCTTAAGTGGATCCAAGATTGCCTGTATTATCGGTATCCCACCTGATCACAAAAAGCTCTCGTGGCGTTGCCGGCCCATCGCCGAGGAAAATTTTCCGACCAGATTTCATGCCATAGATGTCCGTTCCTATCCCCGCTCTAAATCGCGTATCCACTTAAAGTCACGCATCTATATTGTAGGGGTCACCTATGATGACAGCCTGTATTGGATTGGCCTTAACCCGACCGGCAAACAGGTGAATGGCATTTTCACCAGGCAGCGTCACCGGAGTCGGCTCAGAGTCTCCGCCCCAAGGATCACCATGTTTGCGCGGCCTGTAGACTCGGGCGGCGACATCTCTATCGGGGCTTACATGGTCTTGCCTCATTTGGATCAAACTATTTCTTTTTATAAGGTAAATAATGAGGAACACGGCACAAAAAACCTGATGAATCACCTTGAGCACATCAGGACGCAATATTATGGCCGCATGGGGAGGAGCCAGGGGCGGCTGTGGCTGCTGGGGTCATTGGCTCGACGTTACCATGGCCGGGGAGAGCCGGAGAGCCGGACCCAGCGGGCTATTTTGCGGCTACTGCGTGATTTTATCAGACGAGGTGACATCAAACCGTCGGAACAAGGGCATGTTGATTTTTTTCGGCGCTGCATCGGTTGGCTTATATCCAGCGGAGATCTGGAACTGGCTAATATCCTGGTGTATCGGTTGACGGCCATGGCCCAAGAAGACTTAATACCCCAGCCAGACGCCTCCAAGACTATCTCTGATATATTGTTTGACATCAAAAAATACTCCCTGGATGGTTTAAGTTTCAGTAAACGGGTCAATAACCTGCTGGAGACTATTGATCATACCTCAGGGATCGGGAAGCGACTTGACACCGCATTGTATGCCTCCATCTTGCGTCAACGACGGTACGACCTGCTCTGGCACCATGATTTGCGGCCAGCCACCGTGAAGGGAGGGATTAGCGCCCAGGGTTTTGTGCCGATTGGCGCGACTGACTCGGAAGGTGAAAAAGGAAAGACCATCTTTGCCTGCGCCACTTCCGATGGGAAAATCCATTTGTTTGATGATTCAGGACAGTCTCCGCTGACCTTCTGGTCTTCGGCCAAGAACCACCAGGCGACCGCTGAAGCTGATGAAAAAAAGAAGGTGCTGGGTTCCGGCCCCATTGAACTCCAACTCGATTCGGTAGTCTTTATTGTCCCTGACCACGACCGGATTATTTTTATTCCCGAAAAATCAATAGATGAGAAATCGACTGGTGAGGAATCACAGGTCTTTTCAGTTTCGCGGCGCAAACTGGTTGAACTTTGTCAATCACCCAGGGATTCAAGACAGAACAACAAGAGTCCATCGCAAAAATATCTCGACCGTTATGGAGAAAGCGTAACACTGGAGATAGACGGGTCTACAACTGGTGGTCAACTTCCTATTCCGATTTCATCTGTTATACCCATAGAGAACCACGGCTTTTTAGCCGGAACCAAGAAGGGTGAGGTCATCTGGTTTGGGCCGGGCCGGGATAAAGGCACGAGTATTTGGGCCAGCCCCCTTGATCTTAATGCTGATCCAAATGAACCACCGGCCCAGATATCGGTCCTGTCTGTGTCCGGTGTCATAAACGGTGATTTCAGATTGCTGTTGGTCGGGACAGACAAGGGATACATTCATCTGCTTAGAATCAAATTTACCGGTCAGGACTTGGTATATGCCGGTGACCTGGATCAGTTCCTATACGACAACAGAGGAATAAGCGCCGCCTACCTATCCCGCTCCGGCTCTGAAATGTTGGTTAGTTCCCGAGGGGGCATTACTCATTTCTACAGGTTGATAAAGTCGGATCAAGATCAAATCTCCCGCATCGTGGTGGCAGGATATAACACCGGTTTCGTCGTGTCCCGGATCAGGGAGCTAAGCCCCAGTAGGTCTATGACTGGGACACCTATCTCTTTCCTGGTCGGCTCCCATGGGGGACCCTTTTATCTAATATGTACAGAAGGTAATGTTCAGACCTCCATTGACATCTCCGCTCCGAACGTGCGGGTCCATCCCGTGGCCGAGGATGCCGGGAATTCCAGGGAGCCATTTCCGGTCCTGGACTTCTATCAGTTAGACTCAGACACTGAAAATGAATATGCCGTGTGCAGAATACTGGCCGCGTCCACCACTGGCCGGGTGGTCTGCTTCCGGCTGCTTAATCTTGATCTCCTGGAGAGCAAAAACTCGCCATCCTATGGTGGCCGCACGGCAGAGGAAGCTGAAAATCAACTGGATATCGATGCGGAATACAAAGCCGCGCTATCTATGGGGGCGAATGTCAAGGACCAACGGTTGAATCGCTGGCTGGTCAGGGGGTTGGTATGTAACCGGGATACGGATATCTTGCTTAATAAGGTGGAACGGCTTCTAAAGCGGGGAGATTACAATCGTGAGACTCCGATCCTGCTGGCCCATCTGGAGAACTTGTTTCACCCGAGTATCTTTAGGGAACTTGAAAAAACTCAGCGAGCCAGGTTGGACCGCCTGATCTCTCAGATTCTGAGTGAATGGGGCGCGCCCGGAAGCAAGACCCTTAATCGGACCCATCTCTTCTCGGCCCGAACCGTCTTCCGCGACCGGTTGGAATTGTTGGTCGAACATTGCCGCCATGACAACCTGAAGGAGATAATCCGCCATTATCTTTCTCATCCCGTTGAGTTCAATCGTTTCATTGCCCTGCAATATTTATCCATCGCCCTGGGAGAAGCCGGCGCCTCGGGGGAACCTGACGGATCTGGGGAGGTGGATAAGAACAGGCTGTTAAGACATCAAGATTATGATTGGCTCACCGAAAGTTTGTTGGATTCTATTAAAGATCCTAAAGAGGTGGCTAACTCACCAAGTTGGGTTAATCAAGGAATTGTCCGGCTATTAAGCCGAATAGTCATTTTTACGGATTATTGTCCTCTTCTTCTGGCCTATAAACTGCGGAAAGCCTCACGGGAAGATTCTACCTTGGCCGATTTATTGGTCTCCTTAACCCTGGCTGACGGCAACCGGATTTTGAATGCTTCACGGAGTGGCCGTCAAGTTAATGAAAAAATTAGAAATACAAATAAGTTGTACAATATTCTTGGAGAGATAAAAATATCGCTGGATTCGCCTACCGGCCTGGACATAAGGCTGATAAAGAAATTGGAACAAGGATGCTGTGAGAATTCAAATGAATCCTATTGCGTGGCGCGGCATGATTGTGATGCCGCGAAATTTCAACCAATCTTTTTAGAAACCTTTGCTCATCTATCCAAGTGTCTGGATATGGACACCATTGAGGCTATTGCTAATCGACGCAACATGCTTCACACCAGTTATGACAACAAGGAAATCTATTATCGCATTACAAGAGGGCTGCTATAGTCATTTGCTCAGTTTCAAACCACGGTGCGAAAGTACTGGGAACAAGTTCGGAACTATTCCGCAGATAAGGGTACCGAGGAGTTGGGTTTATTGCAAATGGCCAGAGCCGGCATCGAAGATTTGAAGGCGAAGTTGCAGAAACAAGAGAGGGAGTTAGCTTATCTGGAACGGGAGGCCCTCAAGAAAATTATCTCTAAATGGGCCGATCTGATCCAAGAAGAATGCCGGGGTAATGTTTTGTTGCGTTTTCTCCGCGGCCTCACCTCCCAGGCAAGTGAAATCGAGCGCATTATGGCGAGCCCTTCTGCGAATTCTTCTGGAGAAGAGAGAACTCTTGACCTGCCGAAAATCTTTGACGACCTTTTTCACCGGTTTTGCCTCAGGCTAAAACCAAATTATGCCATATATGCCTATCGGAATACTAAGTCGGGAGAAACGGTCTCTCGCCCCTGGTCTCCTGGTTTAGAAGAACCGGTTTCTATTCCCCATATAGTAGAAGGCAATATAGAGCAACTCATTGATGAATTGGACCAACATAATCTAATTAGCAAAAGCCTAACCTCACTGAAGGACTCGATTATAGATTCGTTTGGACCATCTGACATCTTTACCATAGGTCTTGAACATCAATCTTCTACTCCAGACTTTGAACATCAGTCTCCTGCCTTTCAAGCATTATTCATCTTTTGCGGTTGGATCGACAATGAATCGGAGAGAATTATTCTTGAAGTTATCCCCAAATTTGTTCTAACGACTAATCAGTTGTTAAGGACGATTAATCAAATGAGGAAAACATATATCAAGGTATTCCGAACAGGGGCCCACGAGGTAAAGGGACCGCTGATAGTGCTGCGGAATATGATTGAAGGGGGCTTGGGGAAAGGGGATTTTGCCGACCCGAAAGGAAGGGACGGATATATCCTCCGCATGAAAAATATTGTTCAGGATTGCCTGACCAAAGTCAGGACCATTTTGGACGTCAGGGCTCTTTTGGAGTTTGGACAAAGTTACCGTCAATCTGTAACTGTAACTGAACGAGCCGACGTATTTGAATTCATACATCAAACTGTACGAGAGGTTCGTGCCCAATTCAGGTCCAGTCCGGTCGTGATTGAATTCAACAAGAAAGAGGCGGAGGCTAAACTACATTGGTTTACTCTGCGCACGGATTTTGACAAGCTCAAGGATATTATCAGGAATATTCTCACCAATGCTTGCAAATATTCTTGGCTGGAGACCAAGCCCAGGGTAGTGGTGGAGGTTGGTCGGGATAATAATGGGCATCTCATCATCAAGGTAGATGACAACGGCCCCGGCATCCCTGTCGAAGAAGAAGACCAGATTTTCCAGCCCTTTTTTCGAGGAAATTATGCTGAAGACCACAACATAGACGGCAGCGGCTCAGGACTCTTTGTCTCAAACAATTATGCCATTCGTCTTGGTGGGGTATTGACGGTTAAAAGCAAGCGTCACCAAAAAGGTGTGATCGCCCGAATCGAGATACCCAGCATTTCTGATTAACCAGCCGGGACATGCACATTATAAGAGGGTAAAATGAGCTATACAATCAATAAGAAACCTGTTGTTCTGTTTTTAGAAGACCATCCGGATGCGGCTGAACTATTGTGTCGTGAGCTTGCAGATGTGGCCACAGTCAGATCGGCAAGTTCCGGAAGCGATGTTCGACCTGGCGAGAAGAAAGGTGAAGTGATAGTGATCCAGAGGCGGATGGATGAGGATGGTGAGAAAACCGAAGAAGAATATACGATAGAACCAGATTTCTATATTTTTGACCTGCGCATGCCGGGTGAGACGGGAATTCAGATATGGGAACGGCTTGGGAAACCCGAAAAATATGCCATTTTCACTGTTTGGGGAAATGACGATTATTGGATGGGTGAGATCCAAAAGTGCGGCATGGAGTCTTGGCGACTGGTAAGCAAAGATTCTGGCAGCTTGGGCGAAGCAGTCCAAACTATTAAGAGGATAATGGTCGAAGATAAAGTCATTCGTGGCGCACGATAATTGCAGGAAAGGTCGGCGATGAATCCATATGATATCAAATCGGTATATAATGAAACATTCACAAAATTAAACAAGGTTGTTGATGACCTGCGTGAAAAAGATCCGGACTTAGCTGGTTGGTGCGGCTACTTTTTTTACGCCAAAGAAACCGATCGGGATCAACACGGCATGGTTTCCATGGCTTATAAGCTGGAAGGCGACGAATACTATCAACCGAAAGAACTTAAAGGCGCAGCCAATAAATTGGTATCACTACAAATATGTGATGAAATCTATATGCAACTTGGTATATCTTGGTACTGTGCTAAAAGCTTAGGAACGGTGCTTGGCAGCAATATCTTTCTTGATTCTGATCGGCTGGATTCCAGGCGTTTGGCTGGTCGCTTCGATCATAAAACTGTTGAGTGTTTTTTTTGTGGCATGCCTTACATAGGGCCGCCAACGAGCCGGGAGCGGGGAATTATCATGTTGGTAAATCCGGATGCTCGAAGTATTGTTGAGACAATATCGAGTGCTTTCGCCGGGAAGCCGGGCCTTGGATCCGAGATCTTGGCTACCTTGAAGGATGGCTGGATTAATGCTTATTCCAAGTCATTATCGGCAGATGTATTAGATGATTATTATTTGGAATTCAAAAATGGTTCAAAGAGTGATTCCGGCAAACATCCCTTAGCACCTACCTGTGTCGGAGTTTTAAAAGCGTTTAAAGAAATAACGAATAGCCTAAGGAAATATGGGCACCCAATAAAAATTACTATTTGTTTTTGTGAGGCAGTTTTTAATACCTCGATTGGTTTATTTGGCGCAAAATCTGAAATACATAGAAAAATAAAATTATTGACGAATGAGTTCTTGTACGTGGAAGGGCTTTTGTTAAGAACACCGAGATATAGAGACCACTTCTTTCATCAATATATGGTGTTCTTGATTGGTGTGGTTGTATTGGGATGTCTGCCTAAGGATGCAATCGATGAATTGGTCCCAGGCATAACGAATCCAGATGAAATTATCTGTGGTTGGTTCTTGACCTCTGTCCTTCATGATATCGGTTATCCGTTGGAAAAATTTCCGGAACTTGCGGCTCAGTTTGTTAGCCATTATTCAGGATCACATCAGCTTGGCGGAAGTGAGCCCCAAAATCGTCAAAGAATGGCCGGCTTGTTTGCCATGATTTTCGATGGCAGCAAAGTGTTTCTTGATGAAGAGAGTGTCTTTGCCTTGGACGACATGGCGGTATGGTTAGCTAATGGCATAGGAACTTCCAAATTGTGGGGGAACGGCAACACCAGGGCATGGTATGTGGGACGACTAATAAATCAATTAACCCATCGGCGGGATCATGGTTTGCTCTCGGCCGTGATTGTTCATAAAGTGTTCTCTGAATTCTTGGGACAGGCAGTCTGTCCGGCATGGCTTGAGGAACAACTTCCCCAGATCTCTGCTGCCATCGCTTTTCACAGTACCATGTTGACTAATCCCATTTGTAAGTACGACCGTAATGAGATTTTCCAGGAAAAGGTCTGTAAACAGAATGTCGAATTGGATGGTGCCGACTTTCCCATTCTTCTGGCCTTTGAAAAGGCGCCTCTGGCTTTTCTGCTGTTACTATGCGATGCCCTTCAAGACTGGGGGCGGGCTTTATATGACGAAGGGAAGCCCCGGCCTATTCCTGATTTGGTGGCCATCAAATTTGACGCCAAGAATAAAGTAATGGAATTCGACCTTAAATATACAAGGGCCCCTGAGCCATTATCGGAAGAGTTTAACCAAAAGCGTGCAGAACTAGCCCGAGCTTTTGCGCGATTCAGGTCTAATTCATTTAAATTTGTAGTCAAACTTGACGACACAGCAGGCCGTAAGAAGAAATATATATCCCTTAAATGGGATCCGTCTTATTGACAGGAACCTCATCCTAAGTAGACCATCAGCGGTCAGCTTTCAGCATCTATACACAGAGGGGAGCGCCTTGTCGAACGCATCATCCTCCACCGCCCCGGTCGTCAAAATCTGCGAGTTGGCCGGGGCAGCTCCATACTCCTGTACGGCGTTGTCCACGGCGGCTAAGAGGCGATCGATCTCCTGCTCCCGGTTCTTGAACCAGTCAACGGTCCAGATGCGATGGAGCCGCCAGCCCTTCTTCTCCAGGATCTCCCGGCGGAGACGATCTCGGTCACGGATCGACCCGGCTGAGTGATAGGCCGCTCCGTCGCACTCGATGCCCAGGACAAAGTCATTCTGGTACTCGGGATGACGCACGCCGATGTCAACACCAAATCCGGCCGCACCCACCTGAGCCGCGGCCTGGTGCCCGTGCCGATGCAAGATATCCATGACAGAAATTTGGAAATGGCTTCGGGCTGCGCTCCCGGCCGGGGTGATGCCGTTGTTGGGTAAGAATCCGGTCTCGGCGTAGGCCAGGTAAGCTTTCAGGGCATGAACACCCTGGCCGGCATCCGGTGACGGGACCACATCATGGGACCGCATGGAACTGAATAGTTCCACCCGTTGCTTGGCCCGCGTAAATATGACATTAAGCCGCCGCCACCCATTGGCCGTATTGATCGGTCCAAACCGTTGAAACACCTTGCCGAAGGCCGGATCAGGGCCATAGGTCACGGAGATGAAGATGACATCCCGTTCGTCGCCCTGGACGTTTTCCAGGTTCTTGACGAAGAACGGCTCGGCCTGGTCGCCGGATTTTCGGACCCATTTCTCCAGAACCGGGTTTTTCTTCTGGGCGGCCTCCAGCAGGTCCAGGATGACTTCGGTCTGTTTGATATTAAACGTGGCCACACCCAGGCTGACCTCTGGGAATAGCCGAGCGTGATGCTCGATGGCCGACACAATGGCCTGGGCCTCAATAAGATTGGTTCCCTGGTGGTATTTGGCGCCGTCAATGTAATTGAAATGAACCCCGTAACCCCGGTTGGATAGACCCGGCGAGGGGAAGACGTACAACGGCCGGTCGTTATAAAACATGTGGTTGGAAAACCTGATCAGGCTGTCGTGTTCGGACCGGTAATGCCAGCGCAGCCGCCGCGCCGGATAGACCTGCATCCCGCGTTCTAAGATGGACTCGGCCTCGGTGACCGCGTAGGTCTGGTCCTCGTCCGCATTTACCCCGTCTATCCGGTCAAAGAAGCTCGTCGGCGGCAACTGCCGGGGGTCGCCCACTACGACCAGTTTCGTCCCACGGGCGATGGCACCCAGGGCATCCTCGGGCTTGAGCTGGGAGGCTTCATCCATGACCACCAGATCGAAGCGCATACTCTCAGGATCAAGATACTGGGCCACGGACAGCGGGCTCATCATGAAGCAGGGTTTGAGCGCCTGGAGGGCCCGGCCGGCCCGCTTGACCAGTTGGCGGATCGGGATGTGACGTCTGAGCTTATTGATCTCCCGGTCCAGGAGCGCCTTTTCCGTATAGTTCCCAACCGGTCCCAGGGCGACCCCGGCGGGTACCGGCTGCTGGGCCAACTTATGGGCAATCCGCTGGGGCGTATGGTCGAGAACGTTTTGGTCCAACGCGGCAAAGCGTTTCAGGATATTCTCGTAACCTGGCCGGGTGAAGTGATTCAAGCCGGGATGAGCTGTTACAAGTTCCCTGGCCATGCTGTGATAGACGGCAAAAAGATAAGACGGCCGGGCATTCTTAGCCGGTAAAGCGCCCCGGTCAATGGCTTCGATGAACTGGGTTAGCCCGGCAGTCTGGGCCTGGGCGGAGCATCGGCAGTAATCGCACCATGAGCCCAGGTAATGGATCTGATCCCGGCACCGGGCCACTGCCGCGGCCATATCTTCTAAACGGCACGCCGCGACATCATTGCCGAAAAACTGCTTGAAATCGACCCGGCCAAAGGCCTCCAGGCTTTGAATCCAGGTGTTGAAGCCCGCAACAAACTTCTTCGACAGCTCGACCACCTCCCGAAACAGGGCCAGGCGATCCCGGTCCGGCTCGCCAAAGACCCAGGCCACCAGCTCGGTAGAGAAATTACCGGAGGCGAAAACCCGCCGGACCCAGTTAGCCACAGTCCTGGACGTTTGAATCAGATGATCAAACTCGGTTTCATCTTCGTTCAAGACGCGTCTTAGTTCTGCGATAAGCTGCCTGAACGAAATATCATCGGGGATGCTTTTGGCCATGTTTAGAGCCGAGCCATGAGCCTCCAGGCCCTCCTTCAAGGCCATAATGGTTTTTGAGGGTGAGACATTCAACTCAACGGTCTGAGCCAGAACCTCCTCAAAAGCGTGTTGACGAGACCGGATCAAGGCGACCACCGTATCCAGGCCATCTTCAGGTTTGACGGAAATTCGAGCCCGCGTCAACGACTGCCGGACGCGCCCGATCATACCTTGGAGGGCCTGGACTTGTTTGTCCATCTCCTGGTGATTCTCAAATATGGGCGGCCCCAGGCTCCCGGTCCGGACTGGGGACTCTAGGTCCGGCATAAGTTTCCGGGTCCAGTCAATGTCGGTCACCAGCCGGGCCCAGCCGGTGTTCATGACCAGACCGGGGTCAACCAGGTCGCGATACCCCTCCAGGGGCCGGGAGTCATCGGCTTTCGCGCCCAATTCCGATCTGTCTTTGATCCTGGTCTGGATGAGAGCAAACGCTTCATCTGCGTTAAATTCTGCGTCATGATCCAGATAGGCGCTGACCATGGACTTCAGATTCCAGAACGACGGCTTAAAGAATGACTTGAGTGAAACCCTCTGCTGCCGGAGCATTGACTGGGCCTGACAGACCAGAAACCGGGCCAAACCTGGGGCCAGACCGGCCAGTTCCGGGATATCTCCGGCCGAGTCGTTGAGCGCGAGACAAAGAGTCTGAATCTCCTGCAACGTCAGCCGGCCAAGACCATCATCTGCCAACCGGGCGATGGATTCAGCCAACTTCCGGAGGGCTTCCAGGGACGCCGTATCTTTGCGGGGTATGATGGCGGAGGCGCGTAATGAGGACTCCCGCAACTTGCCGATCGTCGCGTCAAGGCGCTCCAGGACCTGAAAATTTTGTCCGTCTAAGAATATCCGACCCAGTCCCGTGACCAGGTTGTCTGGAATGCCGGCACACACTTCGGGGTGAGCCGCACTTAAATCCCGAAGCTCTCCTAAAGTTCCGGTTAGGGGCAGACCAGGTTCATTTTTTAGAGTCTCGAACCGGCTGAGCATCTCCACCAGATTAACTTGCATGGCCTCAAGGACGTCATTCACCTCGTTTTGGTCTGGGGAACACAGCTTGTCTGGGCGAAGGACTTGCCAGCATTGGATAGCCTGGGGGGGCAGTTCTTCCCGCAGGTTAGCCAGGTCCTGGATAATCGAGGCATTCCGGTTGATTTCAGCCCAGGGCCGGTCCAGGGCCCGATCGACCCGGAAGAGATGGGCGCCCTGGCTGGTTTGGCCACGCCAGTTTTCTGCCGCCCAGAATAATTCATAAATCAGTTCTCCCCTGGGGCCGGCCGGCCGGTTCATGATCCTGGAATATTCCAGGAGCTTCCGCCGTTCCGTGTCCAGATCCTGCAATTCCAGATCCAGGCCGACCGCGTCCGGGTATATCCCGTTGATCCGCTTCTTGATATCCTCGTGCAGCTTGCCCTTCTGGGTCTTATGGCTGTGCAGCTCCAGGCAAAAATCGCCCAGGCCGACATCATCCAGGCGCTGCCTGACCACTTCTAGGGCGGCCAGTTTCTCGGCCACGAACAGGATGGTCCGGCCCCGGCTTAACGCTGTGGCGATAAGATTGGCGATGGTTTGGGATTTTCCGGTGCCTGGAGGACCTTCGATGACCAGATTGCCTTTATGGAGCGCGGCATCGATAATGGCCGAATGCTGGGAACTGTCGGCCGGCAGGATCAGGGTGGTTTGACGCGCCTGGACATCCCGGTCGATGTTGTATTCTTGACTATCGTAAGGTCGGGCCGCGGCATCCCCAGGCTCAACCCCGACCAGGATCTGGTTCAGAGATAGATTGTCGCTTAACTTACCTCCGTCAGGCCGGCGACCGTCATCTAAATCTTTGAACATGGCGATCTTGGCAAAACTGAAAAGATCAAGGACCATCCGGGGATAGACCCGCCAGCCCGGCAGATTGGCCACTTCCCGGGCCGTTTCCGCCAGGTACGACTCAGGGGAGATGTTTTCCCGGAACTCGGGCAGTTTCAGGCCCCAGTCGCTGTCCAGCTTGTGGGCCAGGGACAGGTTAATTTCCAGGTCTTCCTGGGTATAGGCCAGCTTATATGAATAGGTTTGTGTCTGCTTGTCGAGCTTATCCGGCTGGATGGTGACCGGGATGAGGATCAGGGGCGCTTGCCGGCTTTCCTGGGAGGCCGGATTCTCGGACCACTCCAGGAACCCAATGGCCAGGTGCAACATATTGCAGCCGGTTTCTTCGATGGCGCTGCGGGCTTCCTGCTTGAGTTTGGCCCCGAGCCGCTCCAGCCGCTCCGGTGTTTCCGTGGTCTGCAATTGACTATCGGGGCTATTTCCCGGTGTCGTTAGCCGCGGCAGATTGAGTTCGAGGCAATGGTCGGTGACCGCTTCGGAGAGTTCCTGTTGGCCGGTCTCCCCATCAGAATGGTCTGCTGCGTCTTTTCCGGTTGTCTGATGATCCGGCAGGGCCGGGACGAGAGGGAGCAGATCCATCTCTTTGCCCTCATCCACCAGTGTCGTAAAGACATGATCGGGCCGTCCATCAATGATGGTGATACTTCTGGCCGTGCTTTTTCTGTAATTCAGCAGGCGGTTTCTGGCACTTGTGTCAAGTAGTTTGGCCCGCGCCTGGGACAGGGCTTCGGCAAAGGCCGGCGAGTCTGGCATTACTTTATATCTCCGTTGGGCGGCGGTGCCTGCCGGCCCCCATCATTAGGGCGATGCGGGGTAAAAAGAAGTTCGGCTCGAAAAGGGATATCAGGATGGGCACATAACAATTGCAGGGCATAGGCGGATGACTAAGCAGATGATGACCGCCGCAGGACAGAGCCATCAACCGGAGCAACTCCAATCACGGAAATATTTTTCCAGGATTGAGAATATTATTGGGATCGAAGGTCCGTTTGATCCGTTTTTGGATATCTATCTCGGCCTGGTTTAATTCATAGCTCAGGTAAGCGGATTTGGTGATGCCCACCCCGTGCTCTCCCGAGATGGTCCCGCCCAGGGTAATGACCTGTTTGAAAATATCATCCACGGCGTAGTGGGCTCGGGCGGTTTCGTCGGGGTCATTCCAGTCGAGCAGGACATTGACGTGGAGGTTGCCGTCCCCGGCGTGACCAAAGGTTAAGATATTGACCCGATAGCGAGCCTTGATGCCTTCGACGGCCCGGATCATGTCCGGGATGGAACTAATGGGCACGACTACGTCTTCATTGATTTTGCCGGGGCGGATATTGGCCAAGGCCGGCCCCATGGATCGCCTGGCCCGCCACAAGGAGTCCACTTCCTCGGCCGTCTGGGCCACGGTGACTTGCTGGGGAGAAAAGGCCGAGATAATGCCGGCCAGTTCCTTTATTTCGACGTCCACCTGGTCGAGGCGGCCATCAACTTCTATCAGCAGCAGCGCCTCTGCATCCGTGGGCCAGCCTAAGCCCAGGGCCTGGTCGACGCACCGAATGCACGCCTGGTCCATGAATTCCAATGTAGACGGAGTCACTCCCGAGGTCATGATCCGAGACACGGCCGCGGCTGCGTCATCAATCACGTGGAACAGGGCCAGCAAGGTCTTCTTGGCCTCCGGTTTAGGCAACAATCTGAGGATGATCTCGGTCATAATCCCCAGGGTTCCCTCAGATCCGACCATCAACCGGGTCAGGTCATAACCCACCACACCCTTGGCCGTCTTGACTCCGGTTCGGATGATTTCGCCGGTGGGCAAAACCACCTTAAGCCCTCGGACATAATCCCGGGTCACTCCATATTTGACCGCCCGCATCCCGCCGGCGCATTCGGCCACGTTACCACCAATAGTGGAGAATTTGACGCTGCCGGGATCCGGGGGGTAAAACAAACCCACGTCTTCCACCGCGGCCTGGAGATCGGAGGTAATCACTCCCGGTTCGACCAGGGCAATAAGGTTCTGCCGGTCTACTTCCAAAATCCGACTCATCTTGGCCAGGCAGAGGATCACCCCGCCTCTAACGGCCAAGGCCCCTCCGGTCATGCCGCTGCCCGCGCCCCTGGGGATGACATTAAACGGGACACGGTTAGCCAACTGCATCACTTCGGATATTTGGTCGGCGTGACTGGGGAAGAGCACGGCTGAGGGCGGATAATGCCGGTTCGTGGCGTCATAGGCATACATCAGGACATCTTCTTGACGGGTGAGTACGTTCTCCTTGCCCACAATAGACTTCAGCCGCTTGTTTACTTGATCGGAAATCACCTGGTGACCTCGTTTGGCTCGACAAAAGCTCAAAACAAGAAAAAGCACAACACAAGGAGCACAAATAGAAAGAAAGGGCGGCGTCCTTTGGGTTATGCTCTTTCTCGAATACCGGAATCGGCATCAATCATGGTGATAAAGCTAGAATAACCTGAGTTCGACCAGTTTTTTAATTAAGTACCAGAAAGTTATCCGCAGATTTCGCAGATGGACGCAGATGAATTAGACCCACAGGCGCGTGCGATCATTCGTCTCCTTTAATCTGCGCAAATCGGCCCAATCTGCGGATTTAATTATGACCCTTGACGCTAAGTGCTTAGCATACTCATCGAACTCAGGTTAGAATATATCCATGCCGATGGATAGCCGCCTATTTCCGGACCTTGGCGGCCGCGATGACGGCCAGGGTAAAGAAACTGCCCAGAAACAGCCAGACTTGCAGATGCTTGGGATTAATCCCGGAATGATCCAGGAGGTAGCCCAGATAATACCCTCCGACAGCCACGAGGATAGTCCAGGCCAACGACACCAGAGCATTAATGGCAATAAAAAACTTGGTCCGAATCGTGGTCAGGCCGATGACAAATGGGGTCACAGATCGGAATCCGTAGATAAATCTATAAAACAGGAGAACCATGATCTGGTGGGTATGGAGCCAATGAAACACCTTCCCACAACGATCCCGCCAATTTTTTCGCCGATCCAGAAATTCGCGGCCCCGCAATCTCCCCAGGAAAAAGAAGGACTGATCGCCGACCATCGCTCCGAAATAAGCCCAAAAAAGAACCCACTGCAGGGATAGGATACCGTTGTATGCAGCCAACCCGGCTAACAAGACAAAGGTTTCACCTTCGATTACCGCTCCGAAGAACAGGGCCAGGTAGCCGAACTGATACAAATAATGATCTACTGCCATCTACATCCGCTCCGAGCCGCTGATTGCGGCTGCACGTCTGCACTCCATCCGCTGATAGGCCATGAAGATGCCATAACCCCGATGGGCAGATATTCAATTCCCAAAAGATGCAAGAAGTCCCCGCACAGCAGCGTTCCGACCAACTCGCAGCTTCCATTGAGTCCTCCCGAAATCAGGCTCATCACTGAGGCCAAGGTCTTCTGATCAAGTACCTGATTGATTCCGGGAGGTAAGTTGATTGCTATCGATCACCAAAGTAACCGGACCATGATTAACCAGGGCCACTTCCATCATGGCCCCAAATTTTCCCTGGGCTGTGGGTACTCCAGCGGCTTGAATCCGGGTGATAAAGTACTCATACAATTTTTCGGCTTTAGCCGGGTCTGCGGCGGAGGTGAAAGAAGGGCGGCGGCCTTTGCGGCAATCAGCCAACAGGGTGAACTGAGAAACGACCAGGACCTGGCCGGCCACGTCCTTAACCGACAGATTCATTTTTCCTTCACCATCTTCAAAGATACGTAATTCGACGACTTTTTTGGCCAGCAGGTCGGCCTCTTTGAGCGTATCCTCCGGGGCCACGCCCAGGAGTACGACCAGCCCCCGGCCAATGGTCCCAATCACTTCTCCGGCCACGTAGACCTGGGCCTGGCTAACCCGTTGCAGCACCATTCGCATGTCCGGCCTCTCAGTCCAGAGCAAGCTTCTGGAGAGCCAGGTTAACCCCACGGATTAGCTTTATGTCCCGGCCTTCAACGTAATACCGAAGCACGGCGTCCGTTCCCGAAGCCCGCAGTTCCCACCAGAGGTTTTCCATTTCAATCAAGGTGCCGTCGCCGGCCCAAAATATATCCTTAATTGGTGGAAATGAAAACCCGTTAGCCCGCTGGGTCAAGATACTGTGCACCTCGTTGGAAGATTTACCGATTAATCCTTTGAAAAATCCTACGGTCCGGTCTCGCCGCCGCATCCCTTCGGCCTTGACTGCAGTCATTTTTTCAGGAGGACTATTCTCGTCATATAAGATAATGTCATCCCGCTCATAAAAACGGAAAGTGATATCATTTTGGTCCATCAGACGGTGGTAGTAGGCGGCGAAGGAGGTTTTTTTGAGATACAGATCGGCGGCCAGAGCCAGGGTGACCAATCCCACTTGCATGCCGTCTTTTTCCTTCATGGCCAGGGATTTAGTCCGGGCATGGCGGCTGGTCATAAATTCCGCCCCGCCCATCGCCGCCCCGCCTGATTCTTCGGCCATGATCAGCACCCTGGGATGGGGGCCGATAATGGTTTCCCGGCCCAGCACATCCTTAAACCGGACCGGCACCTGCGGCGGATCCGACCAGAGTTGATTTTCCAACTCGGCCAAGGCGTTGCCGAAGTATTTGAATCCCACCGGCGTCCGGATTACTTTCAACCCGGCTTTCTCCGCCAACTCTCCAATAGACCGGCTGGTGGGCCAGGTCTCCATGACCATCCAGTCGTACTTATCGATTAATCCATTGGCCTTAAGTTCAGCAATCCGGAAGGCGGCCAGCATGAAATAGATCTGGTTAGGTTTGAAATAGACCAGGACCCGGTCAGAGGACAGAGGGTCAACCTCCAACCCGACCTGCCGGGCTAAATCAGCTTCTTCGGCTGAAGCCGTGGTGACAATGTTAAACCTGTCTCCATCCGGATCCCAGATAAACACCAAAGACCCAGGGGTTGCTTGCCGTAACCAGCCATCCGCTCCAATATGCTTATAGATCTCCGGCTTGCCTGGATCAACGCCGTGGTTAACCCCATTAACCAGGCCCAGTCCATGATAGGCTGAGTCTTCCTTCTGGAACAAGTACCTGATAGGGCCCTGATCGCCGACCGGAATCCCAAGGTCTCGAAAAATGATCTCTGAGGTGCGGCCCATCGACCCGCCTAAGGTGGCCGCAAAGCCGGTGAATCCTTTTTGGCCGGCCTGAATTATGGCCGCCAGGGCCGACGCCGAAACCAAACTTATAAGAAATTCAATATAAGGTGAGTCGATATCGAAGTCAACGAGTATATTGGGATCATCAGGTTTAGCCAGGGGAATGACCGTGCCCGGCCGGGAAAGGACCCGGACCTCATTTTCGATCAATTGCGCTGCGTCCAGGAGTTGCTTCCCTTCACCGTCCATGGGTTTCCAGCCACCCTTGAAGTTGGGTGAATGACTGGCTGTGAAGTTCTCCCCGTCATTGAATTCATTATACCACACGCCGAAAGAAGAATACCAGATCGGGGTGGTCAGGCCATCGGGCCGAAGATGGACCGTCCATCCGTGCGCGGCATAAATCCGGGCGACCAACATAATGAAGTCTTGGGTATGCGGCCGGACCTCGCCACCCACGTGCCGGTCTTTGGCGGTGCCGCTTTTTTCCAGCAACCGGTCGTATACCCGGGCCTTGGCCTCGGCGACAACGGCCAGTTTTATGGCATTGAAAGCCATCTGAGGATTCTGACTGTCAAGAGGGTCGAGTTGGTCTCGGTATCCGGCGGTACCAAGTTTAAATCCGGCCGCCCAGGCGGTCAGGCCCTCCCGGATAATCACCTCTTCCGTTAATTCAATCCAGCTCTGGTCTGGGAAAAGCATTGGCAAGGAACCCTCCTCTGCCTGTCTTGTCTATCCATAGGGAATAACTCGGACTCATCAGCTTACATCAAAACAAATGGAGTCGTAAAGCGAAAACGGTATCACAGCCGAAAAAAGATATCCAACTAATTCCGGTGATTCTGAGCTGGGGCGGGTTACGGAGTTCTGATAACCTGGTTTTGGTCTATCTTGAAATAGATTACCAGGTTTCACCCTCTCGCCGCTCAAAAACAGCATCCAGATCGATGACCAATCCGGGCAAAGTGGCTACCTCCAGGTTGCCCTTGACGGCATGAACCAGTGGCGGCCCATATTTGCCGTCTTGGCCCAACACCCGGATGATTACGGTGGCATAACCGGGATAGATGATCCAGTATTCTTTTACGCCGTGCTTTTCGTACAAGGCCAATTTTTCGGCCTGGTCTTTCCTGGATGTATGGGGCGAAAGAATTTCCACGATGAAATCAGGAGCGCCGCAGCAACCCCGGTCATCAATCTTGGCCGGGTCACAAATGACCGTGATATCCGGTTGCACCACAGTGGAGATGTTCTGGTCGGATTGGTTCGTCTGAGGGAGCCTAACGTCGAAGGGGGCATAGAGAGCTTCACATTCGCGGCCAAGCAGAAATTGGTCTATCTGTCTGAACAAATTTCTGGATATCCTTTGATGCCGAATCGATGGTCCCGGACTCATGTCATAGGGCACACCTTCAATGATCTCCCACCGCTCTTCCTCCGGCCAGGTCAGATAATCACCATAGGTGCAGTTTTCTTGCTTGCGGGCAGTTGTAGTCATGAGAATTCCTCCCGAGTTATGACCACCGGCTGGTCAAACTTCCATGGCAGGAAAGAAATTCAATCGCTAAGTTACGCCTATCTTAACTATATATCGTAGCATAAAACCTGGTTCATTGCAACCAAATAGGGATTGCCTGGCTGAGTTATAGAGCCTGCTCGACTATCTTCATGTGGGTCAGGTGCGGATAGAGGAGAAGGTTGTCAACGGTAGGAAAAATAGCTGAGGGTTTTACATAGGCGCAAAGGATTCAGGACAGGATGGGGGCAGATAGCCAGTTTTGCACCAGCGGCATAGGCATCAACCGGAGGGAGAGGGTGGGGAAGACAGGCAACCGCCGGATCATCTTCTCCCACCTCTCGAAATAGGATAATCTTGGCCCGTCTCACGGGGTCCGCTTCCGGGAAATAACCATCCAGGCGCCAAATTTAGTTAAATATATCAGGCGTGATCGAGAAAAGCGGTTGTTTTAACTGATTATGGCGTAAACGATTCTTAGCTACTTATTTTCGCCGAATTTTTCCTTAACATGCTTCAGCATTTTGATCATCTGATCTGCGTCCATATACCCAATGATTCGGCCCAATTTGTCGCCTTTGGCGGACAGCATCCAAAAAGTGGGAATGCCTCGAATCTGGTAATTGACAGCCAGGTCTCTGTCTTTGACGGTATTCACCCTTACCGCGACATAGTGCTGGTTTAGAGATTCAGCCACTTCTTGCTTGGAAAATACGTCTTTTTCCATCTTGACACAGACGCCGCAATAGTCTGCGGTGAAGTCCACAAAAACCAGTTTATTCTCTTTTTTGGCTTTCTCCAGGCCATCCTTGTAATCCATCCAGTTGATCTTGGCGGAGTGGGTCTCAGAAGAAGGCGCCGCCGCAGGTTCCATACCGGCATAACCCAGTAGGAAAATCATCACGACGGCCAACCCGGCCACAGCCAGCAAACGTTTTCGGTCCACTTCTCTCTCCTTCTTTCACGGACATCTAAAAAAGACACCCGAAGTTTGATGAAAACGATTTATCACCAAAAAACCGGATATCTCAATCTCAGGCAGACCCTGACACACCAAACCGGGCCCCAGTCACTTAAGCGTGCTCAGAACCGGGGTGAAGTTGAATTTTCACAATAAATTATCAGATTACCGCCGGCGAGGTCAAACAATTTCGGTATCTTCCGTTTAATATCAAACACAAAGGCAGACCATGGCCAAAGGCGGGGGGGCAAAAATCAGGTGGCCAGACCTAGTGATTTTTGCGACCTGTCCATGATGAATTCTTTGATTCTTCTTTGGGCCAACTCAACGTAAGCTTCATCTATTTCGTATCCGATGAAGTGACGGCTGGTCTTGATGGCCGCTAAAGCAGTCTGGCCGCTGCCCATGAAAGGATCCAACACAATCTCTCCATCGTAGGTGTAAAGCTGGGCCAGTCTATAAGGCAACTCGACCGGGAATGGGGCCGGATGCCCGATCTTCCGGGCGGATTCCGATTGAAACGTCCAGATACTTTTAGTGTATTCCAGGAATTCTTCCTTAGTCAAAGTGCTCTTTCCGTCACAGAGGTTCTTCCGTCCGAAGGTACCTTTTGAAAAGATAAGAATATACTCATGAACGTCTCTGAGGGTAGGATTGGCCGGAGAAAGCCAGCTCCCCCAGGCCGTAGAAGAACCCGCGCTGGAAGCTTTGTTCCAGATGATTTCCCCCCGCATTAAAAATCCCAACTCAAGCATATCGTTTATGATATAACCGTGCAAAGGAACATACGGTTTTCTGCCTAGATTGGCGATATTGATGCAGGCCCTGCCGCCGGGAACCAGCACCCGCCGGACTTCCGTCCACACTCTCTTGAGAAACATCAGGTATTCGCTAAGACTATGATCTGCATCATACTCTTTCCCGGCGTTGTAGGGTGGCGAGGTAACCATCAGGTGAATACTATTATCCGGCAAATCATCCATGCTTTCTGATGAAGCCCGGTATATCAAGTCAAGTTTCTGCGGATCTATCGAGTTGGATTGACAGTCCGAATCATCTCCCTTATCCAGACCTTCATATAACCGGCTGCCGTAAAAAGAGGTGGCATCGTGGTTGGCCCGGCCCGGAGACCCAAAAGCAGATGTCCGTGTGCCTTGTCGGCCGGTTTTCGGAACTCTTAATTTCATCTTATCCTCTGAAAACAATCCGGCTCAGCCCGCCCGAAGCCATAATTAAGGGGATTGGCAATGGCTATCCGATGTTTGATGATGGATGTGTCTTTTTATTCCAGCGCCTTGATGATTTCTCCGGCGATCATGTCTATCGGGGCGATGACATCGACGCCACCCATCTTGATGGCTTCCTTGGGCATCCCGAAGACGACGCACGAGGCTTCATCCTGGGCGATAGTCTTGGCCCCGGCTTGTTTCATCCGGAGCATCCCCTGGGCCCCGTCCGCGCCCATGCCGGTCAGGATGACGCCCACGGCATTAGGCCCGACATATTTGGCCGTGGAATTAAACAAGATATCTACGGCCGGCCGCTGATGGTTGATCATGGGGCCGGTCTTGACCTCGACGTAATACCTGGCTCCGCTGCGTTTGAGCAACATATGAAAATTCCCTGGGGCAATCAGGACCAGGCCGGGATGGAGAGTGTCGCCATCCACCGCCTCCCGGACCTCCATTTGGCACAGGCCGTTAAGGCGATCGGCAAAGGCGGCGGTGAATTTGGGGGGCATATGCTGGACTATGGCAATTCCCGGAGAATTGGCCGGCATTCTGATCAGGACGTTCTTGATCGCTTCCGTCCCCCCGGTAGATGCGCCCAGGGCAACCACTTTGTTGGTGGTCTTGGCCAGCGCAGTCGGGATGGCCAGGGGCTTTCCCCGGTCAACCACAGGGCTATTTTGAGGATTTTTGACCCGGTGCCGGACCAGATAGGCTGCCCGGACTTTCTCCACCAGTTGGTCGCCCATCTCGCCCACCGAGTAGGATGAACCAGGCTTGGACATGACCTCCACCGCCCCTGAGGCCAGGGCCTCCATGGCCAGGACACCTCCCTTTTCGGTCAGAGAACTAATAATAATTACCGGTAACGGGTAGTATCTCATCAACCGCTTTAGGAATGAAATACCGTCCATGCGGGGCATTTCCACGTCCAGGGTGACCACGTCGGGGGCCAACTGAACGATCTTGTCTCTGGCCACGTAAGGATCGGGCGCGGTGGCCACGACTTCGATGTCGTTTGTCTTTGATAAAATCTCAGAGAAAATCTTACGGACGACAGCCGAATCATCTACAACTATTACCTTGATTTTTGACATAGCAGATCTTTGCCGTTTATCCGGTTATTTAATATTTTGTTGGGCCAGTTCCAAACGGGGGTAAAACATTACCAACAGCATATCCAGGTCGTCTTGTGTGAGCTTAAACCGCTGAAGGGTCGTATTATTGGCCGCCATAGACAACCCGACAACGCCCACTCCCACACCAAGGAACAGGACCAGGTTGTTGGCCAGGTGAACCAGGGCCGTGAGATCCGAGGCAGTCGGCGCCTTTTCAGGTTCGTGATGAAAGGTAATAGCACTGACTATGGGCTCGGGGAACTTCCATTCCAGGGCGATCAATCCGCCCAACTGACCATGATCCATGCCGATTATCAACCCCTCCGCCTCAGTGAAAAGTTTGCCGTGGCCGACCAATTCCTGAATAAGCATAAATTCTTCAGCAACGAACTGGGCCAGGACTAATTTCCCGATGTCATGAAGCAAGGCGGCGGTAAATAACAAGGGCAGATCTTTCCAACCCACTTTTTCCCCGAGTAGCTCGGCCATGGTGGCCACGGCCATGGAATGTTGCCACAACTCCCCCGGCGCCAGGCAATAGCCTTGATGTTCGCCCTGGTAGAGGGGTAAAATACCTGAAGCGACCAAGAGTTGATGGGTATTTTTGTGGCCCAGCATGGTCAGGCCGTCACGCAGGCTGGTGACTTTCCGATTAAGGCCAAAGTAGGCAGAATTACATAGTCTTAAAACATTGGCGGTGACGGCCTGATCATACATCAAAACCTGGGCCAGTTGCTGGTTGGACACCTCAGACTTTTTGAGCATATCTAAAGCCCGCTGCACGGTCTTGGGAAACGGCGGAAGGTTTGTGATTTTATTTACTACCTCAAATATGTCGGTCATAGCTCCACCATTTCCTCACCGGGCATTTTGACCAGGACCCGGCCGGTAGTGATGCTGAGACGCATGGTCCGGTTGGTCACGCCACCCACCGTCTGGGAGACGATGCGCACATTGTTTCTCGTCAGAATATTCACCAACGCCTCGTAGTTTCGTCGGCCGATGTTGAAGAAATTCGTTTCATCCATAATTTGGGAGCCGCCGGCCACCTTGACCACCAGGCGGTTCTTTTTGGCGCCCATGGCGTAACATGTCCGGAACAATAGGGGTATCCCGGTGTCTGCAAACATAAATGGATTAGCTTTGGCTTTCGATGTATCTATCTGTGATTCTGGTAACATATAGTGAAGAAGACCGCCCACCCCGGCCACCGGATCATGAATGGCCACACCGATACAGGAGCCCAGAGAATAGGTGACTAGGACGTCGTCTTGATTATTTGACGTCTTCATGTCGGCAATGCCGACGATCACGTTATTTCTAAGCGTTTCGTTGTACATATGAGTAACCATTACCGATCGTCTGCGGTATCCGGGGAATGGCGGGTCATCCTATAAATGGATTATTACTTGCTGTATATCGTTGGTTTCACATATTTAAATGAATGCGTTACCCCGGCCAGGCTTTCCGAATGTCCCACAAAAAGGTGGCCGTCTTCACCCAACTGTTGATAATATTTATTAACCAGGGTCTCCTGGGTGGACCGGTCAAAATAAATCATCACGTTCCGGCAAAAGATAACGTCGAAGAGCCGGTTGAAGGGAAAAGGTTTCATCAGGTTCAGGTAACGAAAGGTAATGATATTCTGCAGGGTGTCTTTGACTCGAAAGTATCCTTGCCACTGGCCGTTGCCCCGCTGGAAATAGGCCCGCAGCATATTGGGGGGAATACCGGCGACCCGGTCCTTTTCATAAAGACCGCATTGGGCCTTGTCCAAAACCTGGGTGGATACATCTGTCGCCAGTATCTTGATGTCCCAGCAGCTTCGATCGGGTAAGGCATCCAAAACCGTCATGGCAATGGAATAGGGTTCCTCACCCGTGGAACATCCAGCGCTCCACAGCCGCAACTGATTGTTATGTTTTTTGCTTTTCTTAAGGGTCAGGTGGGGAATAAGCGTTTCTTTCAGAAAGGTGAAGTGATCTGATTCCCTAAAAAAACTGGTGACATTGGTGGAGATGGCGTTGACCATGGCAACAAGTTCATCTTGATCATGACCGCATTTGAGATATTCATAGTAGTCCTTAAAGGAAGTCAGGCAAATCTCCCTGATTCTCTTACTTAATCGGGCCTTGACCAGTTCCTTCTTGCCTTCATGCAGATTAATGCCCACCTGCTGATAAATCAATTCCCGAAACCGTTGAAAATCGGCGTCGGTACAGGCTATTTCGAGTATTAGGCCCGGTTGGCGCATTCAAATAACCCCGCCACATCTATGATCAATCCTATTCGGCCGTCACCCATGATGGCTCCTCCGGCTATCCCCTTAAGTTTATTAAACGCCTCGCCCATGCTTTTAATTACCACCTCTTGCTTGCCGATCAGGGTATCCACCAGCAAACACCGTTTGGTCGCCTCATTTTCCACTACCACCACCAGTCCTTCGGTGGGATTAGTGATGGAATCATGGATGTTAAACAGGCGGTTTAATCGAATCAGGGGCAGGAGCCCATTCCGCAGTTTGATCGTTTCACCCGTCTTTTGCACCGTGATAATATCAGCCTGATTAGGCCGGAAAGACTCAACTACGGAAAGAGTGGGGATGATGTATCGTTCTTTACCGATGCCTACGATAATCCCGTCTATGATGGCCAGGGTCAGGGGGAAGCGGAGCATAAAAGATGTTCCCTGCCCCTGAGTTGATTCTATCTCGATCTGGCCTCTGAGTTCATTAACCACATTTTGGACTACATCCATACCTACGCCCCGGCCGGATACGTCGGTAATTTTTTCGGCCGTGGAAAACCCGGGAGCAAAAATCAAAAGGAAAATTTCTTTTTCGGATAATTCGGCACCTTCTTGAATCAGACCTTTTTCTACAGCCTTCCTGATAATCTTTTCGTGATTAAGGCCGCGGCCGTCATCTTTTATTTCTATCATCAATTTGCCGCCTTGATGGAAGGCGTTCAGAGAGATCAGGCCGGTGGCCGGCTTGCCCGCCCGGACGCGGTCGTCGGGATCTTCTATGCCGTGATCGACTGAATTTCGAATCAGATGGACCATCGGTTCATAAATCTTGTCAACCATCTTGCGGTCAAGTTCCGTCTCTTCCCCCGTGGTCACAAAGTTGATTTTCTTATTTGATTTCCTGGCCAGATCCCGCACCAGCCGGGACACCTTTTGAAAGGTCATCTTGATCGGAACCATTCTCAAGGACATGGCGGTGCGCTGAATTTCTGAAGTGATACCGGTGAGCCGGTTGAATTCGCGGGATAATCTTTGGTTCTGCTGAGCCAGAGCGGCAATGTCCTGGCTGACCATGGACTGAGCGATAACCAACTCCCCGACCATGTCCACTAAGTAATCCAGCTTTTCCGTACCGACCTTGATCGTCTCCTGAGCTTCGACCTCCACGGCCTTCTGTTGATTTAGGGCCTTATTCACGACACCGGCCGAGACCAGCCCTTTTTCCACCAGCACCTCGCCGAAGAGCCTGCCTTCCTCCTTCATTTCCTGGGATTGGAGGGTCTGATCGATGTCTGAATAGGTGATCGCCCCCATCTCCACCAGCATCTCGCCAAGAGGCCTATTCTCCTTAGGCAGCAAAATCGGCTTGGTTTCCGGGACAAGAATCTGCTCTTGGTCCGGGAGATCTTCCTTCGGCGGTAAAACCGGCTCATCCTCCGGAACAACTCCCTTGCCTTGGATGAGGTGATCAATCCGTTCCAGATACGGGGCCAGGTCGAGTTGCGGTTCCACATCAAGGCCGCAAGCCAGGTTGTCTTTCAGTTGCTTTAACAAATTGTTGATCACGTCCACTGATTCGAGAATCAAGTCCACCACCTGCGGGGTCATGGACATTTCGCCTTCCCGGACCTTGTCCAGGAGGTTCTCCAAATGGTGGGCAAAGGTATTGGTGGTGACTAGATTGATAAACCCGGACACCCCCTTGACTGTATGGAAAGCCCGAAACACGGCATTAACCATGTCCGTATTATCCGGATCGGATTCCAGGTCGAGCAAATGCTTCTCCACCTCGCCTAGAATATC
Organism: Deltaproteobacteria bacterium; assembly: GCA_015233285.1. The sequence goes on from JADFYA010000003.1 coordinate 27,774, forward strand.
GGCAGCTTCGGTAATAAATTCATAGCATGTCTCTTTATCGGTTATCTTGTGCTCTGAAAGATTGGTCGCCGGTAGCCCACATACGGGTTCCGCCGCGGGCTCCTCAGAGGTCATCTCCGGCAGGCCGAAAATATCCCTTAGCCGGGCCAGGTATTCTTTTATCTCATCATCTTTATCAGTGCCTCTGGTCAGATCCTGGAGGAGAGTCACTCCTGAGGACAAAACTTCCGGTACCATTTTGGCGGCCTGGTGTCCCTGCTCTAAAATAGCAAATTCTACCACTGCCTCCAGGGCGCGGCAGATTAAATTTATCTGACTGTCAACGGGAGCAGCGTTTTTTATGATCGCGATGTTACTTAATAATTTCCCTAATCCGGCTAGATCACCGTATTCCAGCAGGACCAGTTCCATGGCCAGGTTATCCAATAGGGATTGAAGCACCGATTCGTTTTGATCCATGGGGCATCCTCTTGAAGACTATCGATGATGGACAAGTTTAATGGGCCACCGACCTCAAGATTCGGGTTAGCCTTCTTCACCGCACTCCGGGTGGAGCCGCCGGGCCTTGTTCTAATGAAGGTCGAGTGTCTAGGCGTGAGACTGAGCCAGGCAATTGACAATCGCTGATTAAATCAAAATAAATCAAATAAGTTAAATCGGTTGGATCGGCTGCCGACGATAATTGCCACAACCGTAGTAGTATATATCAGAAGTAAGTCAAAATGCAAAACGAATTTATCCCCCAAGCCGCCATATCCTTGCTGCTGTTGAATTACGCCTCCTGTGCGCAAGATACCTCAGGTGACACTCACGGCTCGTCATTCTCACAAGAGCTGAGAAAACGGTCGCGAGGACCATCAGAGGCGAGGTTGGATTGGAAAGGTGAGATTTTGATTTCGGCCGGGGATCAGTTACCGTTCCGAATGGGCGGGATAAAGCTGAAGAATTCCGTGTCATCGTTTATCTGCTTCAACCAGGCCAGGATTTCCCTATTGGACAACTCCGGAGCGAGCTGCCTGGCCGCGCAACTGACCGCCTGATATTCCAGGGGCAGGGAGTTCTGAAATAGTCCGGGATTATCGGTGGCGATCAGCACATATATTTTGCTGGATTTTTCACCCGGTATCGGACTATGCCAGCGAAAGATGGGATGCTCCTTGATCTTCTCCAACAGGCTGATCCTGATGTTGCTCAAAGGGCAGGCTTCAATGGCCAGTTGCTTTTCCTCCACCTTCTTCTCCAGTAATTCCTGCGCCCCCTGGAGCACCTCCAGCCATTGATCCAACTTCTTCTGATCTTGCTTTATCGTAATTATTTCGTTACCTTTTTCCCAGACCTGTCGGTTATGGTGATAGCGATGGAAAAGGTCGAAGGCATCCTTATAGTTATCTTTCCATTCGCTAAAAGATTCCTTCTGATCGTTGGACGATTTCTTCTGGTAAGGCAACTCTTGTTCCAACTGAGTCGGCCCAAACTTCCTAAACTGCCAGGCCTGGTAGAGCAGATCGGTTCCGTGATCTTCTCCATAGACTTCTAAACAATGTCTATTTATTTCATCTCTGAGACCGGTTTTGAACCCGCGGCTGTAAAGGTCCTGATGGAACAGCCAGACCAGGTTGTCCAGCCACTCCAACCGGGGCAGCCTGACTTCACCGGCCCGCTCCAGCCACATCTTGGGGTCGAATCCCAAGGCGGTACAGTGGCCCAACCGGCTGCCGGGAGGCATGTCCAGAAACTCCAAGGCCTCGTCAATGGCCCGCAACCCGGACAGGAGATGGCGGAACTCTTCCCCCACGTGATAAGTGAACCGAAGCGGCGGGAGGACCAGGTGACCCTGCAGCGCCCGGATCTCCGGTGGGAAATAGGTTAGACTTCTACTGAGGCGGTGTCTCAGGTGGCGGAAAACAGGGGCGAAAACCTCAGGCGGTGTTCTCAGTTCGTTCCCCGCCCCATCCACGCCCACCAGATACCGGCCCCACTGGTTGGCATACTCCCTGGCCCAAAGCATAGCCTCGGCCTGGTGAAGCAATGATTCGCGCAGTTTTGCGTGGCGCCCGCTGATAAAGTCCGTCCCTTGACATCCCGCCTCATCCTCCTTTCTGTCCTCATCTTGCTTTATGAAATGGCATATAACTCCTAGGCGACAGTTGATGCCTCGTTTCTCGACGTCTTGGTCATCTCCGGGGCCGCATTTGGCATCACTGGTGGCCCTAACAGCATGGAAACTCTCGTTCTCCGAGTTCAAATCTATAAAATGCATAACCAACGGTCTGAGCTTATCCATAACAAACCGGGTTTTGTCTTCTCTGCCGGCTATCCTGGCCTCCAAACCTCTCAATCTTCCGGTGCGGTCGAGCTGAACCAGCCGTTCTCGGTGGAGATGATTCTCCATATTCTTTCTCAATCCGGAGCTGGCGAGCATGTCGAACAGATCAAATCCCTTCATGTTTTTCTGGTGCAGGACCACCCGGTGGACCAGGGACATGATCAGGTGGTACACATGCAAGGCCAGCGACAAGGTTTCGTCAGGATATTGCCTTAGCCGACAAAAAGCGTGAGTCCAAAATGCGCCTTCGTTGACCAAGGGTTTTCCTGGTCGACCACCGCGGAGAAATTCACCCGGATGTTTGTCCATAGGGATTCCAGGCAGGGGGGGGTCAGAATGTAATTCAGGGCACCTTAATGACTTGGTGAGCCAATGGGCCGCCATCCACGGAGAAGGCGCATCTTCATTCAGGCACCAGGAAACGACCCATCCGCGAATTAGGCCGGCGATTTCCAAATAGGTCAACAGAACGTGGGGCGGCGTTTCGGGTAGGTAAAGATTCCACAAGTGCATTTGATTTGCATTTGGGCAAACTTCCTTAATCCACCCCCTAGGACTTTGCAGGATTTGGTCCCAGATAAACGCGGGATGGGCGCTGTTATTAAAATGAAGATGTGTTTCCGTCAAGCCGTCGTTCAACATAGGCTCGAAGAAAGGATCTTCTGGTAATGGAATAATCGGGCCGGAAAAAATCTTGCCGATCGTTTCAAGGTCAGCAGCGTCGCTCAAGACGGCTTCAGCCACCATATAGGCCATCAACGGCAGAGTCGATAGCTCAGCGCTCAACATTTCGACCCAAAGTAAAGTTGCTTTGCGGGTAAAACGAAGTTCCTGATCACGCCAAGAGAATAATTCCCTGGCCAGAGAATGAAAGCTATTCAATAACCAGTCCGAGTGGTTGGAACCAGGCTCGAAAATCTCGTCCAAAATGAACTTCCGTTGATGTTCTGGGATTTTCGGGGCTCGACGAGTGAAACATAACCTGACTCTTTCCTTAAATTCCTTGTTTTGTCCCGAGATTGAAGTCATCATCTCAGGCAGCAGGTTCAACAACTCCGGTTCGGTCAGAAAAATAGTTCTCAGGAACAATGGCATGTTCTCAGACGTGATCATTCGGATTGTACCCCCTGTTGCTTATCGTCCTCCCCAGTCGAGCCCTTCGTTCCGGGAAAAAAATCTATCAAGTTTCTTTTGCCAAACACTTCACCGTTATCCCGCTCTGAGGCAGTTTTTGCTATTGGGGGAGTCGGCCCAAGACTACAAAGCAGAGTATATAGAGAATAGTCGCCTTTATTGTCCCTGATATGGATCGGGTTAGAGCTCTTGTTTATATTTTTGTCAGCTTTCCATGTGATTGGCTGCTTGCTGGTTAGTACGACATCACTGGTGTCTAAAACTACATTTCTGGTCTTAAGCACCTTCTGGTCTTCCGGCGAGAGTAACAACCACAGAAGTGGACAACTTGCCCAATGCTTAAAGAAAGGGAATGTGTCCACGTTATATTCCTCGACAAACCGAAGATTGTTCTCAGAAATAGTCGGCTTCTTAATTTTTACATTGTCAAAATCAATATTAATATTCCACCCTTTCCTTCCCCGTTGAGCATAGAATTTCCACTCCAGTTCAAATACCAGAATGGCGTTCAAGAAAGCCAATGTCGACCAACGAAGCATCTCGCCCACAGACCATCTTTTTACTGATTCATAAGCCGATGTGTAAGTTAGTTCATCGAACTGAGCTTGAGTATTGCGAAAAGTATGACGCCAAATGGTGCCTAATACCTGAACAGGAGGGACTTCATGCAATGGGCTTCTCAACCAGAAGAGCAGACGTTCGAAAAATCCCTGATCCTTAAAATCCTCGATTAAGACCGGCTCATCACTGTCATAAACCTTACCTCTTTCTTCCCGCTTGGGGCCTGGGTAATAGCGCTGTTGTCGCCACCGAGTGAGTTCCTTTAACAAAATTTGGATGAGTTGGTCTTTTTCCTTAGCATCCTCTTCGTTACCCGCATGTCTGACAGAAAGGTTGTTAAGTGTGCGTATGATTTCGCCTAAGATAGCTAATCCGCGATAAAAACTGACATAGGGATAACTTCCCCGGTTGTCTGTGACATTAAATGCAAAAATGTCCAGAATAGCGTTGGAAAATTCATCGGCCCGTCGTCTGAAATCGTATAGAGTTGGAATGCAGGTTTGATACATGCCAATGTGGTCACCCTTTATTGATTTCTCCTCATCCGTCTGTCTCAAAAAATCCAGCCAGGGAAACGTCCCATGACTACTAAGATGCGTCTCCATACCCAATAACTGAAACCTATAATTGTCATTCCTCAAAATCGACATGTAACCAGCCCCAATTCTACTCCCCACTGAATTGGGTGCGGGACTTTGGTTATGTTCCCAAGCCACTTTAAGCGAACAGATATGCGGGAGCCAGGTAGACTCATATTGCAGGTATCCTAAATATTCGCCGAGATCAAATTCAGACGAACCTCTTTTGTCTTCAGACGAACCTCTTTTGTCTCTAGACGGACCTCTTTTATCTTCAGATGAACCTCTTTTTCCTTTGGACAAACCTCTTTTGTCGCTGCAACTCATGTACATGTCTGCAAAAAGCAACCAGTAATCGATGATCCGATCGATTCGTCGGGCATAGGCGGTGTTCAAGACGGCTTGGATGGTAAGAAGGACTTTATTCTTATTGTGTTTCTGAGGCAGAGTCCGGAACAAATAAGTCTCTCCATCAAATTCATCCGGCTTGACCACTGGGTTCTCATCTGAGTTTGTATGCCCCCAAGATGAAATAAAAGATAGAAAGAGCTCACGTTCAATAGGTTGATCAAAACCCTGGCTCAGCAATGATGGGTCAATCCTTTCCTCCTTCAGAAGGCTCTTGTGGAGATCGACCAAAATCGTGAATACGCGGCGCTTGATCTTGTCGATCCCCTGACCTCCTAACTGCCCATATGCAACACCCTTGGTTTGCCCATTGTATTCCTTCAAAGGTTCCATGTCTATACACGGCCACAGGGCCATGTCAACCAGCCGAACGAATTCCCGACTAGAAACATCAAATAGGCTGGTTAGCGGGTTGTTCACGCTTAAAGCGTCGTCCTCATGTATCGGATAATATCCATATATTATTTTGCAGAATTGGCTGAACAGGTGGGCTAAATTTTTGCTCTCTTTTGGGTCATCTCTCGTATTTTCTCTGACCTCCACCTTGCGTCCGTTTCCTTGGGCGATCAAATTCTCATATGTTGATGGTAAATGAATTCGATTCTCCAGCGGCAAGAGTTTGAGTTGATATTGCCGCCCAAAGTCATTTAGACATTTCGTATTATCATCGGGAATATGATTCCCTTTAACAAATCTTAGCACTTGGGCTTGTTCAATAAAATTTAGCCTGATGACCATTTCGTATAATTCCAGGTCGCCACTAACGATGACAATCAAATGTGGCGTCACCAAGTACTTGCGAACCGTTTCCAGGACTCTCCACCCTCTTTGAAAGGCCGTGTCCACATCATCAATCAGTATCACCAAAGCCTTAAGTCCTTGTCGGTATTGAGCCAAAAATCCAATAGAATCTTTGACAAAATCTTCAAAGACTTTGGCCAGCCGCCTCCCGCTCCGGCCAATCCTGAGTGTTTCCTGGGCAAATACCTCCGGGCTGACAATAGAATCTTCCACAAATTTGCGATAGGCTCTCGGACTGAGGGCTACTAGATGCCGCGCCAGTTCATTGAGAGACCTGTTCCAATCTCGCAAAGGATCCTGCCTCGGGCCGGTATCTCCATATCGACGGTCGGCTTTCTTCTCTTCCGGCATCACCTTTTCTACTTCTTGGCAAATCAATGAAATCAGTGTGATCAGAAAGTATTCAGTATCTTCAAGCATGCTGGGATCAAAAGGATCTAGAAAATATAGCTTCGAGGCCAAGTCCTTGTATGCGTCCTTCCTGGTCTCTGACTCCTTTAAATATCCCTCAATGCTCTTCATGAAACTGGTCTTACCCACCCCCCGTGACCCAAACACGCCGATACAGTTATGTTGCGGCCCGGGTCGATCTGATTCCGGTGTGGATTCTTCGACCTTGCCGCCATCCAGTTTACCCACCAGCCGATTTATGATCTTACACGCTTCGACCAGTTCATCTCTGAATAATAAATATCCAGATTTGAATGCCTTGGCCTGTCGACTCTCCTCCAAGATTATAGTAATCTTATCTTCGGCCCATTTGTTATCAGTCACTTTCAGCCTCCCGTCATTTCAATGCACCGCGCTATCGATAGTTCAAGCAAGTTGAATGAGGAATACTAAACCTTAATTCTTATACTGACGACCTGCCAATGCAGGTGAATTGGAGAATCAATGGCAAATGGAGCAGATTATTTATGAGGTCCTAATACTATATTTGAGCGGTTAAGTCAACTCAAAGTTGGATCTTCATTAATATAACCCCACCCTGTTTTCTATGAAGTCCCATCCATAAAAGCAATTCTCTCCGCGGTCCAACAAGATAACCCGGCGGCTAAATTAGTTGCGGATTCATATTTGCACCGGGCCGCGATTTATGTTATTGAACTACAGGAGAAAATAAGCCATCATGTGGGACGGTGATCTAAAGTAATGCCGGACTCGCCGGCCGGTGCCGAAGCCCTGTCCCATCGAGGCCAAACTACTTGACACCAGCGCCGGAAACCGTAGCACCCTTTGGCACGGAAGAGGCGCCATTCATGAAGGAGAAGGCCATGCATACGCCAACGCAGGAGAGTATGCTCATCGAACCAGGGCAGGCCTGGGAAGTAGATTTCTTTCGACCGGAAGATGCTGCGGGTGTGGTTAACTTATTTCTAACCGTCTACGGCCGGGAATATCCGATCAAAACATTCATTCAACCGGAGCGCCTGATCGAAGAAAACGCCGACCGACGGACCATTTCCACCGTGGCCCGGACACCCAAAGGTGATATCGTCGGGCATACGGCCTTGTTCATCAGCGGCCCCTGGGAGGAAATTTATGAATCCGGGTCTGGGGCGGTACTACCGGACTACCGCGGTGGGCACGGCATCTTCACCGAACTGGTTACTCACAACTGTGTTACCGCGGCCGAGAAGTTCGGGGTGGCGGCCGTCATGGGTGAATCTGTGTGCAACCATATCTTTACTCAGAGGGTGGCGAACAAACTGAAAAACATCTCCTGCGCCCTGGAAGTGGACCTGATGCCGGCCGCGGCGTATGAGAAAGAAAAAAGCTCTGCCGGCCGCGTCGCGGCTCTCATGGGTTTTATGACCAAAAAGCCCCGGCCTCAGCTCATTTATTTGCCGGCCAGTTATGAAAAACAATTACGGTTGATTTACAGCCACTTCGATGATGAGCGAAGTTTTACTCCGTCGGACGGGGACCTGCCCGATGATGTCGGAACGAATATCAAAACTCAGGTTTTTGATTTCGCCCAGGTGGCTCGGCTGGCTGTGTTCGAGGCCGGGGCTGATTTTGTGGCTGCTCTGCTTCGGGAAGAGGAGGCAGCCCGCAGCCGGGGGATGGTGGTCATCCAGGTCTGGTTAAAGCTATCCTGGCCGTGGGTGGGCCGGACCGTGGCCGAACTCCGTCGGCTGGGTTATTTTTTGGGCGGGGCCATGCCCCGGTGGTTTGACGACGATGGTCTATTGATGCAAAAAATAATCGGCCGGCCCAACTGGGCCGGGATGAAAATCGAGTACGACTGGAACAAAGAACTGGTCGCCCTGGTCGAAGCTGATTGGTCCGAGGTTACCGGTCAAGAATAATTTGCGGAGGTGATACATGCAATGTGCCAGATGTCAGGAGACGATTGAAGAAATGGAAGCCAGGGAAATGCACGGGCAGACTCTTTGCGAGGATTGCTACATGAGCGCGCTTTCCCCAACCCGGACCTGTGACCCCTGGGCCGTTCATTCGGCCAAGAATCTATTGAAAGGGCAGGGGAGTCATGAGCTCACTCAGGCCCAGACCAACATCCTGTCCATTCTCAAAGAAACCGGTGGCGTGGATTTAAGTAATCTGTCTGAACGGATGCAAATCAGCCCGATGGACCTGGAACGGGATATGGCCGCCTTGCGGCATATGGAAAAGATCAGAGCCGAATTGCGGGAAGGCAAAAAGGTCTTCAGATTGTGGTAGTCCGGTTCGTTGGACATCCCGGCCCGCAATCCGTAACCGGCAACAAGCAACCAGTACCCAGCAACCTGAAACCAAATATGGCCGCCATTCTACCCGCCGACCTTCTCCTCTACCAGGTGGACGACCGTCCTCCATTAGGCCGATTGTTGATCTATGGCCTCCAGTGGTTGGTCTTGTTTCTGCCGTTGATCACCGTTTCTACCGTGATGGCCGCGGAGCTGCTGGGCATGTCTTTACCGGCCAGGGTGGCCTTTTTCCAGCGGGTGATGATTGTCTCCGGCGTGGTGATGATTATCCAGACCTTGTGGGGGCACCGCTATCCGCTGATGGACGGGCCGTCCACGG
>JADFYA010000400.1 GCA_015233285.1 Deltaproteobacteria bacterium
CTTGAATCTGCCAATTCAGGTCTGAGACGTTGGCCACAAGCCCCTGGAAAGAAATACCTGATCCATTCATCAAATACATCCATACTGTTCCGGTGGAGATATTACGCCAGAGGATATCCGCTTTCCCGTCGGCGGTGAAATCACCAACGCCCTGAATTTTCCAATTTAAATCGCCGACAACCCCAATAGTTCCCTGGCTGGAGATGGCCGTTCCATTCATGTTCCATAAATATGCTTCGCCCGTGGAGGTGTTGCGCCAGAGAATATCGGCTTTGCCGTCGCCGTTAAAATCGAACGGCGTTTTAGATAAGTTAGGTGGAGGCGTGCTAGTCGGGGTCGGCGTAGGCGTAGCTGTGGGTGTCGGCGTGGGCGTCGGGGTGGGCGTTCCTAAAGGAGTCAATAAGATATCTGGAATGCTGGTTGTCACGCCTTCTGGGAGAGTAACATTCATGCTGATTGTTGCATATCCGGCAGCCGAAATAGATACGTTAAATGTCCCAGGTTGATGTATGAATACATATAATCCGGCGCCGTCGGTTAATCCCGCCTCGTCGTTCGAACTATATATAACGGCGTTGGCGATGCCGTTCGAGCTATGTGCGTCTCTTATATAGCCTATTCCCTTAAACGCGAGGGGGGCTGATGGGTTGAACACCCGTAAGTAATATTCTGTCCCGGCGCCGTATACGTTCGGGTCATAGTTCCTTACCCTCACAAAATAAATGCCGTCGGCAGGACAGGTCCAACTTATTATTTCTGGATCTCCGGCGTGACCGTTATCTACAGGCGGCAATAGAAGAGTCGCGCCATCCGTGTTATATAGTTCTAACACCGCATCACAGTTACTTCCTGGGTTGTCTACTTTAATTACATATTTGTGGGAAGAGCGCGCATAGAACTTAACCCAGTCTTCATCGGCCGGTTTATGAAAATTGTGGATTTGGGGATCAGGGTCATTGACGTTAATCACCTTCGCCTGAGCGGGGGTGTCGTCCACCTCGTAACTATCTGGACCGTTTATGGCAAACACCTGGTCGGCCCCGATCACGTTGATCTCCTGTCCAACTTGACCCGATAGAAAATCTCCGGGCGGCTCGACTAGCTGGGATTCTTTTAGAATGTCGCCGCATAAAGCCGTTTGGGCGGTCAATAACAGGGCTAACGCCATGGCGACTCCAACAGACCTCTTCATTTTATCCTCCTTCTTAAAGCACATGCTGTTAAACGGGATGCTAATAATATTTACCCGAAGCCGGCATTTAGTTTCCTTCTTCATTGCTCGACGTTACCCCTAAATCCAGCAGAAGACGATCTTCAGCCCGACGAAGTTTCTCGGCCAAGATAATGGACAGGTTTTTGTAAAGCTTAGCCGCAAATGAGACGTTTCCATCTTTCAGAACTTCTTGATCCACTGCAAACAATACCGTATCTCCAACAGCTCTAGCCCCGGCCATGCGGGGGTGGCTGTCGAGAAAGGCCACCTCACCAAAGCATTTCCCAGCCTCCAACGTATTCAAAGTAATCTCACGAGCCTCACGCTCCCGAAAGATGATAACCCGGCCGCAGGACACAATATAGAATCTGGACTCCCGATCTCCTTCCTGGAAAATTATTTCGCCATCCTGGAGGCGCCTGAATCGGGCTGAGGAAAGCATTTTTCTTAAGTCCGCAGAGGTAAAATCAACCAGCAACCTCGGTCTACGCTCAACGAGTTGTTTAACTAAGGCCCCAATAGCCGGACTCTTCTTCAGGAGAGTTTGATGAAACCGTTTTAAGGCAATCAACAGTTCGTCTATCTTCGAGGTTCTCTCCGCAGGATCGGTTTCCAGACAAAAAGACAGGCTCAGAGATACGGCCTCTAACGCCGGCCAGACCTTGGATGTATCTTCAATGTCAATGTCGATTACATCCGATAAAGGTTTGGGCGTATTATTTAGCATCACTTCTTTGACTTTGGACAAACGTCCCGGCCGGGTATTGGGGTTGGGGAAAAAGGGATGCTTAGAAGTTAATAGTTCATAGCAGACAACTCCGTAGGAGAAAATATCCGCCCGGTAGTCCACCTCTTTGCCTTGCATTTGCTCCGGGCTCATGTAAAAGGGAGACCCTTTGATGTAATCCGTCTCGCCGAGCACCGGCCTGGCATGGTGAATAGTTTTTGATATCCCGAAATCCACCAGTTTGGCCAGACCGTTGGGCATAATCATAATGTTGTCCGGTTTGATATCACGATGAACAACTCCCTGGGCGTGGGCATGTTTTAGGGCTTCACCCACCTGGATCAGGATAGACAGTTTTTCGGAAATGGATCGCTGAGTTTCGTTCCCAACCCGATCCCCGAGAGAACAACCCTCCACGTATTCCATAACGAAATAAGGCTGCCCGTCCGATTCTCCAGCCTCAAAGATAATTGGTACGTTGGGGTGACTCAGCCTGGCCATGGATCTACATTCTTGCCTAAACTGAATTTCCTGTTCTTTAGACAAGGTTCGAGATTTGTTGTATTCTACAAACTTTACGGCCACTTGTCTTTCCAAGAGGGAGTCAAATCCATAATAGACGACACCCATTCCCCCTTCACCGATAATCCTGACATCGGCAAACCGGCTAAGTATCTTTTTTCGACAGTCATCTGGGACGTCGATATCCGACTCAGTTAATAAAACAGTCCCCTCACAATCCATAGTATCCCTCTTATAATGCTTTGATCCTACATCATTCGGTGATATTACCTGGTTATCACGCTATCCTTGGGTTTGACTTCCGTCGGCGGGTCTTTGGATATCCATTCAGACTTGGAAAACTTGTCCTGAACCTGAGTCAACCTGGCTCGGCCGATTACTTTGTTGTCAGCGCCCAGGACCACTCCGGTGTCAGGGTCTTTAATGGCTTCTCCCGGCCTAAAAATAATGATCCGCATTTCTTCTTTGACCGCGCTTTCAGACCCGATGTTGACTACGAGTTCTTTTTCTTTGACCATAATAACTTTGCCCTCGGTTACCGGTATGGCCTGGGCGAATTTAAGCGACAGCCCGTCCAACAGGTATTTCATTCGGGCTGGGGATTTGTCGTGGTCAAACACATCGGTGGCTGATAAAATCCGGCCGGTCTCTGTATCTATGACCCGGCAAAAGATCTCTATGGAGTTCTGCGTCTCATTGGCTACCCCGGTCATCACCGCCTCGGCTCCAATTAGTCTACCAGCCTTGACCGCCTGGTCCTTGTCGGCTAATTCGGTCCGACTCAGCTTATGCTCTTGGAGAACATTCAACAGCTCTGGTCCACGGGCGACCAGGTTGAACCGCTGTTGATTGACCAGAGATGTTATCAGGGAATCACAGACGCTATCGGCTAACTGAGGCTGTGCGCCTTTGATTTCAAAGGGCAACACGGCTAATGACATGCGTTCGCCGATTCGTTCTCCAACCGGAACTTTCCGTTCTATCTGCAGTTGCTCTTCGATTTGATTGCCTTTGGCGTCTTTGACCGTGAGTTTTAGATCATTGACGCCCTTATCAAGCTTTATGATGTGGTTAAAAAAAACATTTCGGGCGGGA
>JADFYA010000401.1 GCA_015233285.1 Deltaproteobacteria bacterium
ACTTTGCCGCCCGTTCTCTTAGACTGCCGCCAGGGTACCAAGAGTTCTTCTCTTATTTGCCGGTATCCGGTCCCGTCGGCCAGTCCACCCCTTGATCCGCTCTCCTTCCGGTTTGACCATTTCGATTCCATTTCGCAGCGTCAACGTTGAGGTGGCCCGGCCGGGTCATCAAAATCGACTCCGGTGTCGGTCATTTTGTCCGGCTTTGGTTGGAGGCCGGGTTTAACTTGCCTAAGTCTCAAGATCATGTTATATTATTACCGTGTTGACTATAGGTGTAGGAGGCTGCCGTGAAAAAAAATACAGTTTACAAAGCAACAGACCTCATCCATGATATGCTGATATCTTTGATCATATTCGTTGTCATGATCGGATGTATTTATTTGATATATTCTGCTTTTTAGAGACGGCGGAGATTACCGCATTGAGTTTCCCAACGATTAGATAGATTATGATGGTCAGGTTTTTAATTGACCGCTATCCTCCAGTCCTGGCTTTAGCCGCCTGAATAAGACTGTTAATGCCTTCCGCCCATCACACCGCATGTTGGACAAAGAAGGTGCTTACATGGGGTAAATATTGGTTAATATTTACACCTTTTCCTTCGATATCAAATGAACAGCCTGTCTATTTCCAGAGAGGAAGAACTCCTAAAATCAAATGAAATAATTATCGATCTTCCATGAAATTCTCCTTGATTCTTGCCTGGATCCATGGTTGAATAAAGTTGGCCTGGACTAAGAATAGGTCCAGCCGGGAGAGCGGCCGAGCGCAGATCCTGGGACCAAAATCAGAGATGGGGTGGCTCTACCATTCCGCCTTTTTATAGCCCAACAGGTATTGGCATTAAGGTGGTTAACTGAGGGTGACTGAGGGCAGAATCACCCGTGCTACCCACCAATATAGGGAAGCGCCAAAAAATGAGTACCCCATCACGGAAGGATGAATCCACTGTTCAGACATCGCCGGGGATGCAGGACCAAAAAATGGTCTGGTAAAATAACTTGTTAAAACCAGTCATATCTTCTCCTCTCAAAACGGAAGCTTTCCAATTTCAATGAGGCTATGATGATGACCGGAATTCAGAATAATCAAGCTGAATACTTGAAGCCCAAAATAATGATCGTCGAGGACGAGGCTGTTTCCGCCTCCCTGCTCAAGAATACCGTCGAGAGATATGAATATACAGTCTGTTGCGTGGCCAACTCCGGCGAGGAAGCTTTAGAAATGGCGGAAATGTACCAGCCAGATCTGATCCTCATGGACATTGTGCTGGCCGGGCAAATAGATGGTATAGACGCGGCTAAACAAATTCGGTCAAGATTGGGTATCCCAATAGTATTCACCACCGGTTATGATGATCAAGCCAGGCTGGACCGGGCCAAACTTCTTACTCCCGTCAGTTACATAATGAAGCCGTACAACGACCGCCAAATCAGGGTCACCATCGAAATGGCGCTTTATGTAGGCAACGTTGAAAAAAAACGGCGGCAGGCTGAAAAGTCATCGCGGGAGAGTGATGAGCGGCTGCGTTTCGCCATGGAAACAACCCGCATCGGCGTCTGGGATCTTGATCTAACTGATCATACGGCATTCCGTTCGATCGAACATGATCGCATCTTTGGTTATGCCGACCTTCTGCCGGTCTGGACCTATGAAACCTTCCTCGAACACGTGCTGCCGGAAGACCTTACGACTGTCGATAGTAAATTTCGACGCGCTATTGAAACCAAAACCGACTGGAATTTCGAATGCCGCATCCGCCGAACCGATGGAGAAGTTCGATGGATATGGGCTGCCGGGCGGCACCAACTCGAAGTCACCGGCGAGGTCCGGCGGATGGCAGGGATCATTCTGGACGTCACCGAACGCAGGATGGCTGAAGAGGCTCTTCTTGAATCCGAAAACAAGTTCGAGAACTTTGCAGAGCAGGCGCTTGCAGGCATCTATCTCATACAGGACGGAGTTTTCAAATATGTAAATCCCAAGTTCGCGAAACTGTTCGGCTACACTGTTGAGGAATGTCTGAATGATTTGCCTTTTAAACACCTGGTTTATAAAGAGGACGTGCGCAATGTCCAGGAACAGGTCAGGAGGCGGACATCGGGCGAAGTCGAATTCGTTCATTACACCTTCAGGGGATTGAAGAAAAACGGAGAAATATTCCACGTCGAGACTTACGGGTCCGGAACCGTTTATAAAGGCAAGCCGGCAGCGATAGGGACTATTTTGGACATCACCGAGCGGAAGCGGACCGAAGAAGCTTTGCGCGAGAGTGAGGAGCGATTCGATCTGGCGATACACTCGGCTCTTATGGGTGTGTGGACCTGGGATATCACCAACGATAGGCGCTATTTCGATGACCAGGTTTGCCTCTTGCTCGGGATCACCCCGGAAACATTTACCGGGACGCAAGAAGAGTTCTTCCGGAGGGTGCATCCCGACGATCACAATGCAGTTAAAACAGCCATGGCCCGAACTCTCGCCCAGGATGTGATGTACGAACCGGAGTACCGCGTGGTTTGGCCTGATGGGAGCATTCATTATATCACATCACGCGCCAGATTGATCCGTGACGATGCGGGCAAACCCATGAGGCTCAACGGGATCCTCTGGGACGTCACCGCTCAAAAAAAGGCGGAGGAAGAACGCCAGAAATTAGAGACACAACTCCGTCAGGCTCAAAAAATGGAAGCCATCGGCACCCTGGCCGGGGGTATCGCCCATGACTTTAACAATATTTTGGGCAGCATCATCGGCTACGCGGAATTGGCTTTGATTGATGCTCCACCGGAAAGTGACCTAAAAGACTGTCTTGATCAAATTTACAAGGGAGGTAAAAGGGCGGCTGATCTAGTCAAGCATATTTTGGCCTTTAGCCGGCAATCCGAGCAGTTGAAAAAACCTTTGAGAATAGGTCCCATCGTAAAGGAATGCCTCAAACTCTTGAGAGCCTCTTTGCCGTCCACCATCGAGATAGTCCAGCATATTTCCGCAGGAGATAGGACCACGTTAGCGGATCCCACTCAGATTCACCAGATTATTATGAACCTTGGCACAAATGCCATGCAAGCCATGCAAGAAAAAGGAGGATGTTTAACTGTCAAGTTAGAACAAGTGGAGCTAACCTCTAATGATTCTATATCTGATTGGGAATTAGAAACAGGTCCTTACTTGAGACTAACCGTGAGTGACACCGGGAAAGGCATACAGCCTGAAATAATTGATCGCATTTTTGAACCTTATTTTACCACCAAGGATATTGGTGAAGGCACGGGATTGGGGTTGTCTGTTATTTATGGGATAGTCCAGAGCCATAATGGTGCCGTTACCGTTTCCAGCGAACCGGGTATGGGGACGGAATTTAGCATTTACTTGCCTCAAACCAGGAAAAATATTGATGCTGATGAAGATATTACCATTGAATATGTCACGGGAACAGGAAAAATTCTCTTAGTTGACGATGAAGAGGCTTTGGTTAATTCAGGACAATTAGTCTTAGAGCGGTTAGGTTATGAGGTTCGACCATATACG
>JADFYA010000402.1 GCA_015233285.1 Deltaproteobacteria bacterium
ATTGAAGTTCTACGTTCTGAGACCAAGAAAGACATTGAAGGTGTCAGAAAAGACATTGAAATACTACGTTCTGAGACCAAAAAAGACATTGAAGGTGTCAGAAAAGACATTGAAATACTAAGGGCCGAAACCAAAAAGGATATTGCTGCCGCCAAGAGTGAGGTTATTAAATGGGTCGTTGGCCTGATCGCCACCCAAACGGCCCTCATCGCCGGCATGTTCACGGCGGCAGTGACTATTTTGATCAAGATGATTCATTAATCATTAAGTTAATAAATATGTTGTGCCGTTTGCCTGCGAGGACATCTCCTTCTGATTCTAAAAAAGCCCTCTTTCAATCTCGAGTTGGTTCTAACTCTCAAGACCAGCCTATGACCAAATCAACCTATTTTTTTCCTTTCCCCTGAGTCCGCTGTGGGTTGCCCTCTTGATAGCACTTGATAGTGGTTGCTATCCGGTTAGGATAGTGCTATTTTCAGGCGAGTCTAGAACGATTGCCATCCAGTCACCTGTTATCGCGCCATTATAATCATGAATGAAAAAAGTTTAGCCCGATTTATCCACGAATCACTTGGCCTGGAGATGAAATTGATCCAGGAGGCCCTGGACTCCCATCGCCGGACCAGCCAGCCTTTTATTGATCTCCTGCTCAAGACCGGGGCGGCATCGGAAGAGGAGCTATTAGAAGTCCTGGCCCAACGCTTTAACCTGCCCCTGTTCAAAAACTTGAAGCCGCGGCTATCAGTGGAACTGGCCGGCCGCGTCCCCATCAACTATTTCAAGAAATACACCATCGCCCCGCTAAATTTAGAAGACGGCGTGCTGACCGTGGCGGTTAATGATCCATATATGATCAACCCGGTGGATGAAATGCGGCTGTTTTTTAATTGCCTCAAAGTCAACCGGGTGCTGGCCACCCGCCGGGAGATTCTGGCCTGTATCCACCGGTTCTATGATCAGGCCGGCGACACCTCCGAAGAGGTCATCCAAGACCTGGATGCGGGTGATGAAGCCTCAGGCTCTGGGGACGCCTTCGGCGAGACCGAAGACCTGCTCGATGCCACCTCGGAAGCGCCCATTATTCGCCTGGTCAACCATGTTCTCACCCAGGCGGCCAAGCGCCAGGCCAGTGACATCCATATCGAGCCATACCAAAAAGACCTTAAGGTCAGGTATCGGATAGACGGCATATTGTATGAAATTTTGTCTCCACCCAAGAGATTCCAGTCGGCCATCACCTCCCGGATTAAGATCATGGCCAATCTCAATATCGCCGAAAAGCGGTTGCCCCAAGACGGCCGGATTCAAATCCGGGTGGCTAATAAAGATATTGATATCCGGGTATCTATTATCCCCACGGCCTTTGGGGAACGAATCGTGCTCCGGTTGCTGGATAAGACGGCCGCGTTACTGGGCCTGGAGGAACTTGGCTTTGGCCCGAAGAAGCTGACGGTATTCCGGTCGCTGATCAGTCGGGTCAATGGGATTATCCTGGTCACCGGCCCCACCGGTTCCGGCAAGTCCACCACCCTCTATGCGGCCCTGAATGAATTAAACTCGGTGGAACGGAACATCATCACGGTGGAAGATCCCATCGAGTATCAGCTTTACGGGGTCGGCCAGATCCAGGTCAACCCCAAAATTAATTTGACCTTTGCCAAGGGCCTGCGGGCTATCCTGCGGCATGATCCCGACGTCATTATGGTCGGCGAGATACGCGACCTGGAAACGGTCGAAATAGCCATTCAGGCGTCTTTAACCGGCCACCTGGTGTTTAGCACTCTGCATACCAACGATTCGGCCGGAGCGGTAACTCGGCTGGTGGATATGGGGGTTGAGCCATTTTTGATTTCGTCGGCAGTGGTCGGCGTGGTTGCCCAGCGGTTGGTCCGGATCGTTTGTCCCAAATGCCGGGAGGCTTACCATCCTTCGGCTGAAGAGCTGGCGGAAATAAATTTGTCCCCCCGCCTCTTGGACAACCGGCAACTTTTTCGGGGCCGGGGCTGCGGAGACTGCTTCGACACGGGCTACCGGGGCCGAACCAGTATTTATGAGATTATGGTTATGACCGATAGAATCCGTAGCCTGGTGCTCAAGGGCGCGGATGCCAACCAGATCCGGCAGGCCGCCATAGCCGAGGGCATGGCCACCCTAAAACAAGACGGAACGGAGAAACTGTTGGCCGGCGCAACGACGGTGGCTGAAGTGCTCCGGGTAACGCAGGACTAAAACCATGCCAGTTTATGAATACCGGGCGTTGGATGCCGCCGGAAAATCAAAAAAAGGAATCATCGACGCCGACACCCCGCGGACGGCCCGGCAACGGTTGCGGTCCCAGGGATTATTTCCTATTGAGGTCACCTGGACCAGCGTTGAAAAAACCACCTCCTCCGGATGGAGGCACCTGACCTGGCATCGTCTTAGTCCCAAGGACGTCTCCGCGGCGATCCGGCAACTGGCTACGCTCGTCGGCTCCGGACTTCCCCTGGTGGAATCACTTAATGCCCTGATTGAACAATCAGATTCTCCCGAGATGAAGCGGTCATGCACCCAAATCAAAGACCGGGTGGTGGAAGGGGGGACGTTGGCCGATGCCATGTCCAGTCATCCTAAGATGTTTTCGCCGTTGTTTATCAACATGGTCCGGGCCGGAGAAGCCAGCGGCGCCTTAGAAGTAGTCCTAAATCGGCTGGCCGACTTTTCCGAAAGTCACCTTAAGCTGCGGAACAAGATCCGGGCGACGATGGCCTATCCCTTCTTCATGCTGTTCGTAGGTCTGGCCGTGCTATTCTTCCTGTTTACTTTCGTTATCCCCACCGTCACCGGAATGTTCACCGAGATGAAGAGGGCCTTACCCCTCCCAACTTTGATCCTATTGCAGGTGGCCGGCTTCTTTCGTGCCTTCTGGTGGTTGCTGGCCGCCGGCCTGGTCGGCGCCTTTTTCTGGGTCCGGAAAATGGCTCAAACGCCCAAATGGGGCTTGGTCTGGGATCGGTTTATGCTGCGGGCGCCGGTTTTCGGCGGATTGGTCAGGAAATTGATCGTGACCAGGATTACTCGAACCCTGGCTACGCTTCTGTCCAGCGGCATCCCGTTGCTCTCGGCCCTGTCCATCGTCAAAGCCATCGTGACCAACCGAGAGATCGTCGGAGCGCTGGACAAGACCATCCAGGACATTGGAGAAGGGAGTGACCTGGCCGGTCCGTTAAAGAAAAGCGGCGTCTTTCCACCAATGGTCATCCACCTGGTCGCGGCCGGTGAGAAAAGCGGCCAGTTGGAAGAAATGTTGAACAAAATCGCCGATGCTTACGAAGACGACGTGGAAACCACCGTGACCAGTTTGACCTCCATCCTGGAACCGGTGATGATTTTGCTGATGGGTGGTATCGTCTTGTTCATCGTCGTATCCATCCTCTTGCCCATCCTGGAGATGACCAAGCTGGTGAAATAGCGGACTGCCGGTTATCTTCCTTTATATTCGGGCTTCTTGGTCTTGTCTAAGAGGGCGCCCTTGACTCTTTTCCTGGTTTAAT
>JADFYA010000403.1 GCA_015233285.1 Deltaproteobacteria bacterium
AGGTTGCCATCTATAAATTCGGGCTTGTCCAGGAGATCCCGGGGCGGGTAGCCGGT
Source organism: Deltaproteobacteria bacterium (assembly GCA_015233285.1). The sequence goes on from JADFYA010000403.1 coordinate 57, forward strand.
GATGGTCATTTCGGAAAAAACGACCAGGTCGCAGCCGCCGGCTTTAGCCCGGTCAGCCATAGCCGTCATCCGGTGCCGGTTGCCCTCAAAATCACCTATGGTCGGGTCTATCTGGGCCAGCCCGATTTTCATATCAGGCTATCTCCCTTATTATGTTCAAATTCATACTTAGAGAACTGCTTGTCCACGGCCAGCGGATAATTGCCGTCAAAACAGGCCAGGCAGAACCATTCCCGGTTCATCTTGGTTGATCTTAGCAGCCCGTCCAGACTCAAATAGCCCAGGCTGTCCAGTTCCAGAAAATCCCTGATTTCATCGACGGATTTCTTAGAGGCAATGAGCTCGCCCTTGGTCGAAAAATCGATCCCGTAATAGCAAGGGAAACGATGGGGCGGGCAACTCACCAGCATGTGGACTTCCGTTGCCCCGGCCTCGCGGATGCCTTTAACGCGCGTCTTGGTGGTGGTGCCTCGGATAATCGAATCTTCAATGATCAGGACTCGTTTGCCGTCGATTAATTCTTTAACCGGATTCAATTTAATCCGCACCCCGTACTCCCGCATGGCCTGGGATGGTTGAATAAAGGTGCGGCCGACATAGTGGTTTCTGATTACACCGATTTCGAAGGGCAGATTGGAGGCTTGAGCGAATCCCAAGGCGGCGTAATTACCGGAATCCGGGAAGGGCATGAGGAAATCCACGTCCATCGGATATTCCTCAGCCAGGGCCCGGCCTTGCCGCTTGCGCACCCGATAGACGTTTTGGCCGAAGATGTTGCTGTCTGGCCGGGCAAAATAGATGAACTCAAAAATACATATATTTGACCGAACCTTGTCGAAGGGCGTGTAAGAGGCCAGCCCGTTTTCATTGATGACGACAATCTCACCCGGTTCGATGTCACGAATGTATTTAGCTTCGATCAGGTCCAGGGCGCAGGTCTCGGAGGCCACGACATAAGCCCCGCCATCAATCTGGCCCAGACATAGCGGCCGGAAGCCATTCGGATCACGGGCGGCAATGAGGGAGTTTTTGGTCATCATAACCAAAGAATACGCCCCCTTGACCTTGTCCAGCGCCTTGACCAGGGCATTCAAAAAGCCCTCTTGGAGATACTTGGCCATCAGATGGACGATGATTTCAGTATCCATGGTCGACTGGAAGATGGACCCGTCCTTTTCCAGTTGGCTCCGTAATTCCCTGGTGTTGATCAGGTTGCCATTGTGCCCGATGGCCAGGGTCAGGCCGGCGTGATGGACGACGAAGGGCTGGCAATTTATGAATAAAGACGAGCCCGTCGTGGAATAACGGACATGTCCCATGGCCAGGTGGCCTTTCAATGATTCCAAATGCTGGTGGGTGAAGACCTCCGACACCAGCCCCATGCCCTTGTAGGTTTTAACTTCACATCCGTCTGAGACACTGATCCCGGCGCTTTCCTGACCCCGATGCTGCAAGGCGTAAAGCCCAAAATAAGTTAACCGGGCGGCGTCCGGGTGTCCATAAACCCCAAAAACGCCGCAGGCTTCTCTGGGTCCGGTGTGATTATCCAATGTGTTTCTCCTTATGAACAATGGTTTTATCCAAAACCGAATAGGCCGGTGTCCCTTTAAAAACGAAAAGGAACCCCATCATTAATGGCGTTCCATGAAAGAATCGTGGTCAGTTATATCTTAAACTCAAAGCATCAAGACTTTCCTCCGTAAATTTTACGGTAACATAAACTTAACCGAATGTAAAGGACTAACCGTCGGGCAATTCTAATTTTGCATTCCCGCCACCTCTTTTTCTGACAGGATTACCAGGATTACCAGGATTATCATTGTCCATGACTCTTGTTAATCTTGTTAGTCCTGTCAAAATTAAAATTGCGGCCCACCTTCAGGCCGGGAGGGCAACGGCATGAAATATCACTAAAACGACTCAACCAAATAAGATCCGGGGAGCGGGCCTGGTTAGCTCGGGCGGCAGATGAATGCCATTGAATTGAGCTGCTGCCTGAACTGGAATCAGCCTAGCCGATAAGCCGTAATGCTCCAGGGCGAAACTCCCATCGTACTCATTAATTAGACCTCCGGCCCCGGTGGGCCGTGATGTTGCCGGGGCTGGAGGTCACCGTATAACCGGTGAAGTTGCTGCCGTAGATGGTGATGGTTGTCCCCGAGCCGCCGGAGGTGGGGAGGGAAAGAACTGATGGTCGGAGCCGGGTCGAAGGCGAAAGTCCGGTTCATCCGGGAGTTGCGTACTTAATGGCTTGATGGCAGGTGTACACTATGGTTTACTGTCCTGGACCAACACCAACCTAAAACAGGAGGAAACCCAAGATGTCCACAAGCCTGTTGTATCATTGTTTCGGTATTCGTCGCTATGAAAGCCTGTGAACCCAATATATGCTGTAGGTGTCATTTAACCTACATACACTATTTCTGTGGTTTTTGGAAATTATTTTTGCTTGGTTCCCTAAAGGTGTCTTGCAGCATGCCGCCGGTGCGGGCGTCGATGATCTTTAGTCCATGCCGCTTGACAAAAAAGGTATGCACCTCAAAGCCGTTTTGGCGGGCCTGTTCCATAGCCTCGACCATTAGGAGGCCGCCCGCGAAAAAAATTACCCGGTGAACAGGTCCTATGCTATATTTAACACCAGCCACGATCAGCCACATTATCAGGTTAATTTTGTTACCGTAATCTAAAATCAGGGTTACGGCAACCCATCAAGACCTCGTCAACAAATTGTCCCTGATGGAGTCGCCGTTGTTCTAACCGGCATTCGAGGCTAAAACCGGCCTTGACGAAGGCCCTGACCGAACCGACATTGTCGGCGTAGATTCCAGCCTCCAAGCGATGGAGATGAAGATGTCTAAACCCTAACTCCCTGGCCAATACAAGAGCCTCTGTGGCCAATCCCCGGCCCCACTGGGCTCTATCACCAATCATGAGGCCCACGACCCCGATATAGTGATTCCAGTCAATGTGGGAAAAAGACAGGTTGCCCACGTGCTTATCCAGATCATTCAGGAAGATGCCCAGTAAAAGTCGGCTCCGGTCGGCCTTAAATCCGGCCACGAATTGACGTAACGTCTCCATGCTCTGGGCCGCAAAGCGGACTTCCAGGTGGGAAACAACCTCATCGTCAGCGAGCCAGGCCAGGTACTCCGGGCTGACGTCGTCCTCGGTAACCTGTCGGAGATACAGCCTGGGCCCGATCAGAGGCGGAATGACCAATGGACCGGACGCCGAGGCCATGGCTGTTTGATCTGCGGTCATCAGATTCTCCTCTTTCTGGTTGCTCGTTACTCGTTGCTTGTTACTTGTTTCGGGTTGCGTGTTGACGGGGCATCGGATGAATTTCTATAAAATAGACAATACCGAATAAGCCCCAACGGGCGCTCTAGGTTAGCCCAGGGCAACGCCCCAATGCTGTTGAATTAAGCTTTTGAGGTCCGTTTGAGGTCCGCACCGAATTTCCAGTGGGGCGTCGGG
>JADFYA010000404.1 GCA_015233285.1 Deltaproteobacteria bacterium
ACCGACCTGTCCAGACTGGTTAAGTCCCGGCATCCCATCCGGGCGAAGGCCACAAACAAGAGCCTGGTCCAAGAGGCTTTGCCCTTAATTCAAGATGTCCGGGATTTATCTGAGATAGTTTCAGATATCGAAGACGACGGGAAAGGTATCCCCATATTGCTTAGGCATTATCTTAAGTTGGGGGGGAAGACTCTGGCCTACAGCTTTGACCCCGGCTTCAGCCGCGTGCTGGATGCGCTGATCATGGTGGACCTGACCCAAACCGATCCCAAAATTTTGGAAACGTATTTGGAAAAATCCGGGGCGGCATCGTTTCTCCGCCACCATTACCTTGATCCCCAAACTCGTGTGGCCTAGGCAACCCTGGTTGCTGGTTACTTGTTACTTGTTGCTTGTTGCCGGTTGCCGGGATGCCGTTGACTTACGGGTCGGCGTCCGGCTACAAGCGATTTGGAATTTTTCGAATCCGCAGGACAGAAATTCCTGCCTTAACCAATTGCGATTGACCCGATCGAAGTCCATTTCAACTTGACAACCGAGTGTTAACAGCGTAAAAATACATAATTGTAGTTTTATGTCCTTAGCTTTATCCTCATCATCCGGGAGAAAGATGGATCTATTCTGCAGTCTTTGTATCTCGATTTTCAAGGAGAATAAAATGGACAAAGAAGAGAAGAGTACGACGGGGTTGACGAGAAGGCAAATGTTGACAGCCTCCGGATTGGTTTTGGGTGGGTTTCTTATTGACCAAGCAATTCCCGGAATAAACGAAGTTCGCGCAGATGACGGCTGCGCCTGTCCCAGCGGACCAACCTGTAATTGGGATAATGCTGGGAGTTCGCAGATTTATACCTACTTTAACTCGCTGCCTCCTTTCCATCCATTCGATTCAACCACAAAGACAACAATTGCGCCCTTGGGAGAAAACGAAATTCGGATCACCTTCATGGGTTCTTCTATTCCTCCCACCTTGCGCCATAAGCAACAGATGATGAGTGTATTTGTCGAGGTGGGCTGGGATAAGGACAAACAGATGCCGCTGGACAACTTCGTTTTCGACTGCGGATCGGGAGTGTGCACTAACTACAGTTCCATGAACGTCGGATTCGGGAGGATGAATAAGGTCTTCATTAACCATCTTCACGGGGATCACATGTCCGATCTCACTCATATTTACTGCTTCGGACCTTCCGGGGATCGTCAATTTCCCCTGTATGTCTGGGGACCAAGTGCTTCGGGGGTAGAGAGTCCCAAAGGCTCCGGGAGATATTATGACGACGGCGTGAAAGCTTTCTGTACCAATTTGCGCCGGGCTTGCCGGTGGCACACGGAGAGTTTCAGCTTTCAATCCACCAGCTATTCCGGTTATCAGGTTCCAACAAAGAAAAGTTGGGGATTGCCGTGCGATCCTGTTCCCGTTGAGGACGATGCGCCTAATGATGGATATGCTCTGGTTCCTATCGAACTGAACTGGAGGAAATATGGAAATGATGAAGGAGATAACGTTGCTTATAACAATCCGGCTACCGGTGTAAAGATAACTCACTTCCCCGTGATCCACGCCCGGCAAGGCTCCATCGGCTATAAATTAGAGTGGAACGGCCTGACCATGATCTACACCAGCGATACCAAGCCTGAGTATAACAGCATTATCCAGGCGTCCAATAAGGGCAAGGGTGTGGATGTGTTAATTCACGAGATGATAGTCCCGGCTCAGGTGTGGGCCATGAAACTTGCACATCAATCCACACTTCCAGATCCAAACAGCCCCAGCGTCCAGTGGGCGACCATGGTTCAAAACAGCTCCCACAGTCCGCAGGGGGCTTTCGGTTATCTTCTGAGCCAAATAAAACCTCGACCGCGTCTTACCGTGGCCACGCATTTTCCGGTAGCCGATGACACTGTTGCCTGTGCCCTGAAGAGCGTAAACGATCACTGCCCCGATGTTGTAATGGGTAAGGATCTGATTTGGAGCTTTGACCTGATGACTATAACGGTCTCCAAAGACAAAATTACCCCAATGCAAGGAGTGGTGTCGGATTTCAGCTTCTCTCCAACGGTAAATTTACCTTCTGGTACACCGAATACGCCGAAGTATCACGATGCCAGCGGCGCTGGCGACCCCTATGCCCAGATCTGCACGGATACGGCAGTTCCGGCTTGCGGAGACAATAACGAGTGCAATTACCGGACAGACGGGTATTAATCCATAAAAAACGAGTAACCCCCGGCTCTACCGGCAATGCTGTTGAATTAAGGTGCAGCTTGGAGTGGAATCAACATTATTGTCTGAACTGTGATTATTTTGATCGATAATGATGTTTGTGGAAGTTCATCAACAGTGGTAGGGGCGAGGCATGCCTCGCCCTACGGATGGGTCTTCCCTTCCACCCGTCAGTCCCGTGCCACAAATAACAGTTCGCCGGTAACGTCACTGTAATGCCCTATCTGCAGTAATCTATCTTACAGCCGAAGGCTTCTCAGATGCGTCAGGCTGATCCGCCGCCTCCATGATTTTTTGTACGGGTATGCCCCTGTAGATAAGCTCCACCATCCGGGTCATGGCCGGATGGACGGAATAATAGAATTTTTTGAATCCTTCGCAGAGATAGTTTAGTCCTGGTTCTCCATCGGGAGATGTGACGAAACGATGTTTGGGGCAGCCGCCGCGGCAGGCAAAAAGGAGCTCGCATCCGCGGCAATATCCGTGCAGGGCGGTTTCCTTTGATGCGCCGAAAGCGATCTGTTGGGTTGACTGGACCATTTCTTTTAACCCGCGCTCAAGAATATTTCCCAGGCGAAAAGCCGGGTACATGAAATGGTCGCAGGAAAAAATATCGCCGTTGTGCTCCAATATCAGGTTCCCCCCGCAGCGGGGAGCGAGATAGCACACACCAGGGGCGACCCCGGCCCAGGCGCCCAGGGTCCATTCGAAATTCATGACAAAGATCCGGCCGACATCATTTCTTATCCACTCCTGGAAGACCTGGATGAGGAATTCACCATATTGGGTCGGCCCGACACTCCAGGGGGTCACGGTGGTCGACTTCTCTTCGTGGGTGAGAGACGGCGGCGCGGCCAGAGACATGCCCAATCTTTCCGCGGCGGAATCGGTCTCCCGTTCCACGATAGGGATAAATTGGATAAACTGCACCCCGTGTTGCCGGAAAAAACGGTATACTTCAAGAGGATGCGTTGCGCTTTGGCTGTTCACGGTGGCCAGAACGTTTATTTCCACGCCAGATCTTTGCATCATCCTCAGCTTATCCAAAACTTTGGTGCAGGTTGGCCGGCCAGCCTTGTCCCGGCGATAGGCATCGTGAACCACCGCGGGACCATCCAGGCTCAACCCAACCAGGAAGTTGTTCCTGGACAGAAAAGCACACCACGCTTCATCGATAAGCGTTCCATTTGTCTGAAGCGAATTTGAAATCTGTTTTCCCTGACTGTATTTCTTTTGAAGATCCAGGGCCCGCTGGAAAAAATCAACCCCCAGTATGGTCGGTTCACC
>JADFYA010000405.1:0-2993 GCA_015233285.1 Deltaproteobacteria bacterium
CGTCAATCTTAATGAGGATCCACCGTATTTCCAGACAAAGGCAAAAGATGTCGGAATGGTGAAAGACTATGTTTTTTCAACAGGTGTAGAAAGCTGATATATGAAACCTACGGTTCTGATTGCACTTAATCTGGGCCTCATCGGCTTGTTCATTTTTGTGTTGAGAAAACCGGGGCTGGTTTCTTACTACCATGGCGGCCGGTGGTGGCTGACCTGGTTGTCCATCGCCGTGCTGACCCTGATGGACGCTCTATCGTCAGTATTTTACGCCCCGGCTGAAGCTTACCGATTTATTGGTCCCTCTACCATCTTCTTCGTCGCTTTCACCTCGCTATTTATCCAATACCTGTCCACCCGAATGGTTGAGATCTCCGAGATACTGGAATACCACCAGATCATCGGAGGAGGTGTTTATTCCTTCTCCTATCTGGTGCTAGGGCCAATGGTGTCCTTTGTGGCCGTATCCTCCATAATGGTGGACTATATCTTAACCGCATGTATTTCAGCGGTAAGTGCAGTCCTTAACAGCATCTCGTTTTTTCCAGGGCTGGCCCAATCCCATTCCCTGACCATCGGTCTGGTCCTGGCCATCATCTGGGGCATTGCCGGCCTAAATATTTTGGGTATCAAAGAAAATGCCGGTTTTACGTTTATGATTTTCATTTTGGCCGCAGTGGTGTTTCTGAATTTGATCACCTCAGGGGTCATGTCGCTCGATGGTGAGGCTGTGGTCCGGTTGAAATCGTCCATGGCTGATACCAAGACCAGCTTGAGCGGGGGGTCGTGGACCCAAGGCTACGGTAATTTTATTTCCCACGTCGCCTTTTGTATCCTGGCTTATTCCGGCGTGGAATCGGTTCTCCAGACCGCCGGGCTGGTGCGCAACTGGCGGGAAATCAAGAAGGCCTATATATTCCTGGCCCTCACCGTCGGCATAGTGACGCCTGTGGTGGCAGCTCTGGCTTTGTCGTCTCCAATGAATTACAAAGAACACGAAGGAGACTTGATTACCCATTATGCCACTATCATAAACGGCGTCCCATTCGGCGTGGTGGTGGCGGCCCTGGCCAGTTTCACCCTGATCATGGCCGTCAACACCGCCTTTGTGGCCTCCAGTGAGTTATTGGAAAGAGTGGCTCACCGCTATGGATTCAACTGGCTGATCGCCACTAACCGGCGCCAGTCTCTGTACCGGATCCACTTGATTAATGCCGCCGTGTTCACCGCCATCATCTTTATTACGCAAGGCAGCCAAATGATTCTGGCCGATATGTATGCTATTGGCCTGGTCGCCAGTTTTTGTATCAATATTGGGTCGTTGTTTATTTACCGCTATTTCATGGGGACAAAGGAAGTCACTCATTACTCGACCAGTCGTCTGGGCACCTTAATTATCTTCATCATTCTGATCAGTTGTTTCATTTTTCTGGCCCTGGCCAAGCCCCATGGCACACTGATGTGGGCGATTGTCTCAGGGGTGGTCTTGGTGGCCGGGTTCCTGGTTGCCCGGAAAAGGGCCCCGGAACGTCAAGAAATCGCCAAGGCCGATTCCGAAATGGAGATGATCATCAGCCTGGCCCAGTCCTTGGATCAAGAGTCATCTCTTATTTTTAGACGCCCCATGGAAGTAGAACCAGATAAGATTAAGGATAATGAGGTCTATGTCACTTTTTACTCCCCCCGCCAAGGCATCCCACCTAAACTGGTTTCCAATCACTATCGTTTTCCGCTTGTAAAGATTGGACTTTACCAACGTATAGTGGCTTTGCTCAAAGTGGTGGAATACGAATTATCAGACCGGAGAATAACGGTTCATTTTGGCTGGCCCATGTCCTCCTGGATAGACCGCGTAGCCATCGGAGTAATGATCTTTAAGTTGATGCGGTTACCTCGTCTTTTTCCCCGGTTCCGATTTGTCATCATCTATCCGGGTAAATCAGACGCACACGAGCCGTTGCCGGCAGGGTAGACGGTTAAGAAAGACTAGAGTTATCATGAATCCCGTTTCCGATGAGCCTGATTTTAGCAAGTTTACTGGCAGTGAGGCGTCAACGCCACACACCTTAACGGCAAGATATGTGGTGGCCCTGGCTATCGTCGCAGCATTGCTTATGGTCGGCCAGGTTGTAGTCCAATATACTATTTTTTATCAAGAAAATGATTCAAGGACCATAAATTTGGCGGGGCGGCAACGGATGCTTTTTCAAGCTATCTGCCGCCAGTCCCTGGCCATCGAGGTGGCCCCGAACAGATCGATGCTGGATAAGGCGGCTTTCAGGTTAAAAACAGATTTGAAGGAATTTAACCGAGTTCACGAAGGACTGCTGAATGGGGACACGGCCCTGGGGTTGAATGGTGATAACAGCCCAGAGATGCAGGCTCTTTTTTCAGATTTGGAGTCCAGCCGCCTGGCCATCGTGCGGCCTCAACTAACCAAAAAGCCTCGGCCAGGCTTGCTCCCGGCGGCAAAGTCAGAGATCGAAACCGGTTAAGCTCCAGAATTTTAGCGTGGTAATCCACCATCCGGAGCTGACTTTGATATTCCTGGATGGCCTGCGATTTAATCAGCTCAAACGGTGTGATATTAACCAGCACGTTCGGTCTGAAGGGAAAGGTCGTTTCATAAAAGGCCACCCGAAAGGTCCGGCCGGCCGGCTCGATACTACGGCACGTCTGCCAGAGCAAATGGGCCGTGTGCCGGTGATCCGGCTGAACATCCGTGGGCGAAGGGCAATAAACCAGGGTGGGTCGGTAAGAAACAATCAGATCATGCAGCCGGTCAATCGTCTCGGCATTGACCGTCAATCCCCGATCCGGATATCCCCAGAAGGACAAATCGGATACCCCGATGACTTTGGCCGCAGCCGCAGCTTCGGCGGCCCGGATCCGTTTATAGGCTTCCTTGTCCGGGCCGTAAAGACCAGCCGGGTCTCCGGCATCTCCACTGGTCAAGATAACCACCTTAACCACATCCCCGGCCTGAACATGCGCGG
>JADFYA010000405.1:3057-3504 GCA_015233285.1 Deltaproteobacteria bacterium
GACCAAGACCCTGTTTCCGGTCAGATCAGTCGTTCTATACGGCACCACCAACTCTTCCGGCATTAATTCTCTACCCATCCGCTTTTCTAACCCCATTTCCCATTATCAAAATTATACTTTGAACAGACCTAATCGGTGATTTTGCCTTGCTTTTTGCCGCCTCAAAGCCCCGGAATTAAGGCGGGTGGCCAGACAACTTGTTGTCTGGGTGGCGAAGCCACAAGAAGCCGAATTGGTCATGATTCCTGATTCAAAAAGAACAAATTATGACCATCCAAAGTATAGAAAAAGGAGACCTCAAGTTTAGCGTCTCTATTTCTTAAAACACGTCATAATCGCCCATGGTGTAGTATAGCCCGGTCTGCAACTGTTCTTTGAGGATGGTCTGGTCGAAGGGAAGATACCCGAAGTCAATATCGATCAAGGTCTTCTCATATCCGAGTTGGC
>JADFYA010000406.1 GCA_015233285.1 Deltaproteobacteria bacterium
AAGTTCTCTTTCCTGGTGCTCTATGGCCTCCACCCCGGTGTCCAGCACGAAACCGACTCCTTCCTTCAAACCACAGATCCCGGGCATGTTGGGCGTTCCGCTCTCCAGGCCTTGGGGCAATTCTCCAGGCTGGATTTCCAATTCGGAGAAGGTGCCGGTCCCTCCCTCCAGTAACGGTTGAAGAATCATACCCTGATCCACATAAAGAAACCCTGTTCCCTGGGGCCCCAGCAACCCCTTGTGACCTGATGCGGCCAGCAAAGAGACCTTCCACTCGGCCACGTGCAAGGGCAGAATCCCGGCCGATTGGGAGGCATCTACAAACAGCGGCAATTCTAAGGCCGCACACCGGTGGGCCACTTCCGGCACCGGCATGATCGTCCCGGTGACATTGGACACGTGGGTCATGGCCACCAGGGCCGTATTCTTCTTGACCGCTTTGAACATCTCATCCGGGTCCAGCATCCCCTGGCCATCGCAGGGAATGATCGTCAGTTCCAGCCCATTCATCTCCAGTCGCCGCAGCGGCCGGATGACCGAGTTATGCTCCATAGACGTGGTGATGACGTGATCACCGGCCTTGAGCAGGCCTTTCAGGGCCAGGTTGATGGCCACGGTGGCACTGGGGGTCAAAACAATCTGGTCTGGCTCCGGAGCGCCGATTAGCCGGGCGATTAATTGCCTGGTGTCGGAGATGATGCGCCCCGCGGTATGGGCGGCCTGATAAGACCCCCGGCCGGGACTGGCCCCAACCTCTTTCAGATATTCGTACACCGCCTCAGCCACCCCCGGCGCCTTAGGAAAGGACGTCGCGGCATTATCAAAATAAAGTGTCATAAATTTCTTTCGGTCGTCGAGACGTCGTTATACATCTTTATACTTCGATTATCTTAGGCTCGATGCTGCCCGGGACGTTCAATTGGGCGAGTTTGTGAATCTGGGCCCAGCAATCCGTCTGGTGAAGGGTATTGAGTTTTTTATAGTCGATCCGCCGCAAGGTGGCGGCGTCGATAGACAGAGGCGAGAAACCGGCAAAGATTCCGACATCGGGTCCCAAGGGTTCACCAGGTAGGGGCAAACAATCGCACAGTGTACTGATATCCAGGGCGAAGTTGACAAAAGATACCTTCCGGGGGCCGAAACAGGACATCACCGCCGTAGCAGATACGGCCAGAGCGGAACCCAGGTTGGCTTTACCGACTAATTTGATCGCCCCTTCGGGACAGGCATTGGAGCAGGCCGGACAGTGCATACAGCCGGGATCGTCAATCACCGCCCGGTCATTTTCCAGTCTGGGGAACTTGAACCGGCAGGCTTCCACACAGGCGCCACAGCCGACGCAAAGCTCAGAATTCAATTCCAACCCTACCGTCCGGTGCTGCCTGAGCTTGGTCTGTTTGGAGACACACCCCATGGCCAGGTTCTTGACCGCCCCGCCATAACCACCCAGGGGATGACCTTTGGTATGGCTGATCACAATCATGGCGTCAGCCTGATGAATGGCTCCGGCCACTTCTATCCGGTCCAGTATCGGGTCCGGCGAAGCCACGGCTATGGAGTTCTCCCCTTTCAAGCCATCCGCGACGATCATCGGGGCGAATCCGAACCCATTGGCCACGGCCGTGTCCATATGATCCACTGCATTAGACCTGGCCACCAGGTAATAGGTGGAAGTATCCGGGAGAAAGGGTTTACCGCCGCGTTCCTTGACCAGGTCCACCACCTGTTTGACGAAAAATGGTCTGATGTAATTGGGGTTGCCCAACTCACCCACGTGAAGCTTAATGGCGACCAGATCGCCGCGGGACACGACGTCGAACAGGTTGGCGGCCTCGTAAAGCCTCTGGGTTGAAAGAAGCATGTTGGCGAATGGTTTCCAGGGGGTGTAGAAGACGGTTGTGGGATCCATACTTAGTCCTGTGCGGTAGGGTTGCGGGTCACGGATCAGGGTAAACCAGGGGATCAGGTTTCTTGACTATAAGAGAGTTTGGAGAGTCACCGGAGGATGGGTGGTGTGGGTTATGGGACGATCCAAAATTAAGTCTTCTTCATTAATATCAAGCTCTTAAGAAGTCTGTTTCGGGCCGTATTGCTGAACGATTTCTGTTATCTTCTCGGGAGTAACGGGTTTGACAATGTAAATATCGGCACCAACCTCCATCGCCCGGTCATAGTCATTGGGCAGGGCCGTGGCAGTCATGGCCACGATCAGCATGTGCTTTTGGGTTGACTTCTCTTGCGTTCTGATGTGCCTGATTAGCTCAAAGCCGTCCAAGTTGGGCAGCCGGATATCCATTAGAATCAGGTCGAAATCCTTTTCCAGCAATTTATCAATGGCCTCCACCCCATCACCGGCAACGTCCACCTCACATGTTATATCCTCCAGCGACCTGGTGACCACACGTTGGGTAAGGGGATCATCTTCCACCAGCAAGATTCTGATCCGGCTTCCGGTTTTGGGAAATATGTTGCCCGCCATTTTTGACCCTTCCTTGTCTTGGGTTGTGGCGCTGGAGCCGGATTAAGGGGCATACTTAAAGTGATCGCCACCGATTATATCTATTAAATTTTAACCTGACACATTTTATTTGTCAAGTTTTTTGAACCCGGCCCCCAGGGCAACCGCAGGCAATATCAGGGAACCATCGCACCCCATTATCTGAGGTGGCACAGCGTCAACGACTAAAGTTTCAGCATCTTGAAAACCTTTTCGGGAATGGATTTGATGACCAACATGATCCATTTCCAAAACCATTTGGTGTAGACAATGTCTTTGCCCGACCTGAAGGCACGATAGACATCTTCAGCCACTTCCGACGGCTCGGCCATGAGCCTGGCCGGTAAATTCAGTTGTTCGGTCATTTTGGTCCGGATAAACCCCGGCAAAACGGTGATCACCCGGACATCCCGGCGGTGGAGCCTGTTCCTCAAGCCGCTCAAAAAGACGGTCAACGCCCCTTTGGCCGCGCCGTAAATGTAGTTGCTTTGCCGGCCCCGCTCGCCCGCCACGGAGCTGAAGGCCACAATAAACCCATGACCCCGACGCTCAAAATCCGCGGCGATGATCTCCAGCACGCTCAAGGCCCCCAGGAAATTGGCGGCCACGATCCGCTCCGCCTCGGCAAAATCCCGCTGGGCCAGATCTTGGTCGCCCAAATATCCAAAGGCCAGGACCACCCCGTCCGGCTTGGGATTCAAGCTTTGGTAGAAAGCTTGGTGGGACGTGTAGTCGGTGGCGTCAAAGAAAACGGCCTCAGCGTTGACCTGATACCGGATGGCCAGGTCTTGAGCCCGGTTACGTAATCGGTCCAGATCCCGCGAGGCCAGATACAGGCCGGCCTTTTCAGTTGCGGCGAATTTGGCGGCCACGGCGCCGGCCATCATCCCCATTTTGGCCACGCCCCCCTCTAATGCCGGCCCGGCCGCCCCGGCGCAGGCCACCAGCCAGTCTTTGTTGCCCAGAACCACCTCGGCATTGGTCCCCACGTCAACCAGAATGG
>JADFYA010000407.1 GCA_015233285.1 Deltaproteobacteria bacterium
ATCGACTGGGCGTGATCTCCAACTTTTATGGGAACGTGGCCGCGTTGTGTCAAGAGGCGGGCCTGGACGCCCACCTGGAAATGATCCTGGACTCCATGCAGGTGGGGCTAAGCAAACCCCAACCGGAAATTTTTGAATTAGCTCTTAACAAACTCCAATTATCGCCGGACAGGGTTATCTTTGTGGGTGACTCTTATGAGCGCGATATGATTCCGGCTCGTGAATTGGGTATGAAAACTGTCTGGCTAAAAGGGCCGAATCCCAGGGTGCCGGAGAATGCCGGGCCGGTGGCGGCTCAGGTATCCAGCCTCCCGGAGTTGGAGGCGTTGCTCCCATGAAAGCTGGAATCATCGCGGCCGGCCTGGGTGAGAGGTTGGCCCGGGGGGGGATTTCGGTACCCAAACCCCTGGCCAGGCTTGGCGGAGAACCGCTGATCGCCAGGATAATCCGGGCCGCCGCAAGCGTTAAAGTGGGCTCCATCGCCTGTATTGTAAATGACTTGAATCCTGCTGTGGCCGAGTACCTGCGAGCCGGCTCCTGGCCGGTCCCGGTTAACTTGCTGGTCAAGACCACGCCCAGCTCCATGGAGAGTCTGTTCTCCCTGGCCCCCCTGTTGGGCGACGAACCCTTTCTTTTGTTCACTGTAGACAGCGTCTTTCCGTTGACCGCGCTGGAGAAGTTCCGGGCTGCAGTGGATGCCGTCCCCGCGGCCTCCGGCATGCTGGCTGTGACCCGATACGTGGATGACGAGAAACCTTTGTGGGCTAAATTAGATGATCAGCGGCAGATTACCGCCCTGGGTGAGCCGGCCCGGCCGAGCGAGTTCGTGACGTCCGGATTCTATTTCTTTCGTCCCAGCATATTTACCGTGATCGGCGAGGCTAGAGCCAGACGGTTTACTGCCCTGCGCCAGTTTCTGAGCCTTTTGATCGAATCCGGTCAGACGCTTTACGGCGTTGACGTGGGCAAAACCATTGACGTGGATCATCCCGAGGATTTAGCTACGGCCGAAGCCTTTTTGAAAGAGACGGCAGATCGATGAACTCTATCCAGGTCCTGGGCATATATCGGGAACAGATTTTTTCACCTGGGAAAATCAAAGACGACGAGGCCATTCTTGATGCCACCCTGGCCGAATTGTCCAACCAGGGATGCCGGATCGCGGCCATTAAGGCGGAAGACCTGGCCTCCGATATCGTCCCCCCGAACCTGGTCTTGTCCATGGCCCAGTCGGACCGCTCGTTGAAGATCATGGAGACCTGGGAATCGTCCGGGATCCGGGTCGTCAATACATCCGTATCCATCCGTAACTGCTACCGCAAGCCGCTTATTCACCTGTTGCAGAAAGCTGGACTGCCTCTTCCGGCCGGTCGCCTGGTGCCGTTGGCCGAGTTACTCGCCCAGGGGATGGATGTGGCCGGGCATTATTGGCTGAAGCGGGGAGATGTCCACGCCATCGGTCCCGGTGACGTGGCGGCCGTAACCACCAAAGAGGAATTGGATGTGGCCCTGGAGCATTTCCGGGATCAAGGGGTTATAGACATTCTGGTTCAAGACCACGTACCCGGCCGGGTGATCAAATTTTACGGAGCGGGACAAGGCCACTTTTTTTGTGCTTTTCCTGCTGACCGGGCGGAACCGCTGCCGGTCTGGCCCAACCTGCTATCAGACCTGGCTGCAAGAGCCGCGGCCGCAGTCGGTTTGGAAGTTTATGGTGGAGATGCCGTGCTGACCAGCCAGGGTGAGGTCGTTTTGATCGATCTGAATGATTGGCCCAGCTTTTCCAGATGCTGCCTGGACGCGGCCGGCGGTATCGCCAGATACCTTATCCGGACCTACCCGATCCGGTCGTGATATTCAATTTAGGGAGGATTGCATGAATGCTCAAGGTGACGACAGCCACATGGCCGAGACCATGTCCGCAAAACTCTGTCGTCAGGAACTACAGTATATGTCACCCGGACTTCAGGAAGTGGCGCAACTGTCTCAACTGGTCATCAAAGAGGCGAAAGGTTGCTGGCTGACTGATTTAGACGGCCGGCGCTATCTCGACATTATGGCCGGAGTGGCGGTTTGCAGCTTGGGCCACACCCATCCTAAATACGTTGCGGCTGTTAAGGAACAACTGGATAAAGTGGTAGTGGGGAGCTTCACTTCCGAGGCCCGAGTAGCCTTGTTGAGCTTGATCGCGTCCTTGACCCCGCCGGGTTTGAACAAGATTCAACTTTACAGCGGTGGGGCGGAGGCCGTCGAGGCTGCCGTCCGGCTATCCAAATCCTACACCAAAAAATTTGAGATTCTAGGGTTTTGGGGTGGGTTTCACGGCAAGACCGGGGGAGTCATGGGATTGCTGGGCGACCCATGGAAACAAAACTGGGGACCGTTGTATCCGGGCCTCCACCTGGCTCCTTACGCCGACTGCTACCGGTGCCCGTTTAAGATGGACTATCCCGGATGTGGGATGTTTTGTTTGGATTTCATCCGAACCGCGATTGAAAAAAACACCGCGGGTAGTCTTTCCGCCATTATTGTGGAAACCATGCAAGGGACGGCCGGGAATATCATTCCGCCGCCGGAGTTTCTGCCTGGGCTGGTAGAAATTGCCAGAGACCATGACGCCTTACTCATTGCCGACGAGATGATCACCGGGTTCGGCCGGACCGGGATGATGTTCGGGTCTAATTATACCGGGGTGGTTCCCGACATCATGACCATCGGTAAGGGCCTGGGCAGTGGATTTCCGGTTAGCGGCTTGATCTCGACCACTGAGATTACGGATAGCCGGCCATATTCCAAGCCCAGTTCGTCTTCGAGCAGTTACGGGGGCAACGCCTTGGCCAGCGCCGCAGCCTTGGCCACCATCAAGACGTTATTAGAAGAGTCCCTGGTGGACAATTCGCGCCGGGTGGGTGAGTATTTTCTGAATGGATTGCGGAATCTCCAGGATAAATTTGAATTTATCGGTGATGTCAGAGGACGCGGGCTGATGATCGGGGTGGAATTGGTCAAGGACCGCCGGACTAAAGAGCCGCTGAACAAGGCCGTGACCAGGCAAATGTTTTTAGAGACGCTGAAGCGCGGTATGGTGTCCATGGATTATAAGGCAAATTTCCGGATCAACCCGCCCTTGGTTATCACCAGGGAAGAAGTGGACACCGCTTTGGGGATTTTAGACGAAGTATTTACTTTTGTTACAAGACATATCCCCTATAAGTAACTCGGTGTCGCTATCGTTTGTTATTCGAATTTGTAACTGCTACGGCCATAATCGCGTTCCCCAAACGTCGTTTATGGCCGTTTAAAGTTAACATCATGTGGTTGACTATAGTAACTTTTTAGGATAGATAGGATCAAGGGAGGGCAATCGATGCCTGAACACAATTCACCGGGCCGGCCCTTGCGGGGGGCGGTTATCGGCTTTGGGAACGTGGCGATGAACGCCCATGTCCCTTTGTGG
>JADFYA010000408.1:0-454 GCA_015233285.1 Deltaproteobacteria bacterium
ATTTGGTTTATCCTTTTATTTCCAGCGGTTGGGGCGTCTGCGCCTGATGAGGATGATTCCCTCCGGCGTAGATCTTGAGTTTCTTAAGCTGTTTTCTGCCCAGCCGGTTCTTGGGTAACATCCCTCTGACGGCGAATTGGATGATTTGCTCCGGTTTTTCCTCCCTTAGCTTTTTCGCCTGGGTCGTCTTCAGGCCGCCCATGTACCCGGAGTGCCGGTAGTAGTTTTTTTGCTCCCACTTATTTCCGGTAAGCTTGACTTTTTCGGCATTGACCACGATTATGAAGTCGCCCGTGTCCAGGTGATTGGTAAAAATAGGTTTATGCTTCCCCCTTAACCGTCGGGCCACTTCGGAAGCCAACCGCCCCAGAACTATGTCCTTGGCGTCAACCAGGTACCATTTCCGTTCGCCTTCTATGTCCTTCTTTTTATAGATGACGAAGCAACCCTGGTC
>JADFYA010000408.1:473-3455 GCA_015233285.1 Deltaproteobacteria bacterium
GTTTGCATGTTGTCACCTCATCAAGATTTAAAAAATATACTTTTATTCAGTTTAAGGGTAAATGTCAAGAAAAAAGTGAAAGCCAACCGTCCATCAGTCTGACAATCTTCAAGTCATGAAGAATTATCAGGCGCCCGGCATAGAAAACGGTTGCGAAAAGGGACCGCCCGGCGGATTCATCTGTTCAGAATATCTGTGGTCTTGGGCCGGTTTCATATCTTTATTTGATTCGCATCCAGAGTGCGGCGCACCACATTGGCCATCTCCAGGTGATCCAACGGTTTCAGAATGTACTCCTGAATGCCCGCGGCTTTGGCCATCTCGGAGGTGACCGACTCACTGTACCCGGTGCATAAGATGATCGGCATGTCCGGCCTGATCGCCAGAACCTCCCGGGCCAAATCCAGGCCGGTGATGATGGGCATGGTCTGATCGGTGATGACCAGGTCAAAACTATCGGGATGGTCACGAAAGAGGCATAACGCCTCGAGGCTATCTGTATAGGCCGTGACCTGGTAGCCCAGGCGTTTTAATATTTGTCTCCATAGATGGACCAGGGTTGCTTCGTCATCTATAAAAAGAATCCTTTCCGTGCCTCTGGGCGCCTGGGCCATGACATCACCGGCCTCCTCGGCCTGAATCTCGATCTTTGGGAGAAACACGGCAAAAGTTGATCCCGACCCCGGCCCACTAGTCACTTCTATTGCGCCGGCATAGCTTTTGATAATTCCATGGGCCACGGACAGGCCCATGCCGGTTCCTTCGCCTTTCTTAGTTGTGAAAAATGGGTCGAAAATACGGCCTATGATTTTAGGGTCTATTCCTCCCCCTGTGTCCTTGACCGTAAGTTTCAGGTAGGAACCCGGAGTCAAGTCGGGATGGCGAACTGCTTCTTTGGTTGTAAGTTGGACTTCCGTCAGCTTGACCTCAAGCAGGCCCCAAGAATCGCGCATGGCATGGGCGGAGTTGGTGCAAAGGTTCATGATAACTTGATGAATCTCTGTGGGGTCGGCCATGACCAGGCCCCCGGCGGCCTCAATATGTTTAGATATCTCAATGGTGGTCGGGAAAGAAGCTCTGATCAAATTGAGAGCTTCCTCCACTACCATGCCTAAGCGAACCGGATACGTTTTCTTTTCCGTGCGCCGGCTAAAAGTCAATATCTGTTTGATTAAGTCCTTGGCCCGCTTACAGCCCAGCAGCACTTGTTCCAGATCATTTGGGTCCAACTTGCCGGCTCGGGCATCCTCCAACGCGATCTCCGTATAACCGTAGATAGCTCCCAGGATATTATTAAAATCATGGGCAATTCCTCCAGCCAGAGCGCCCATGGCCTCCATCTTTTGGACCTGGCGGAGTTGATTTTCTATGTCGGCCCTTCCTTCCTGGACGCGGTGACTATTGATGGCCAGGGAAAATAGTTCGGCCAGTTGCCGTATCGCCTGGAGGTCCCGGTTCAGGTAGTCACGATTGGGGTTGGCCAGGGATATTTGCCCGACCAGTTCATCTCCCAACATTACCGGGACCGAGAGAAATTTATCAATCAGGACATGCCCGGTCGGCAACCCCGCGGCCGCGGGATGCGTCTGAGGTGAATTAGTATAAAAAGCCTCCTTGATATTCAGACTATGCCCCCATAGTCCGGGATAATGCCCATCAGTCCCCTGGGAGAAGGATATCTTTCGCTCTTTTCCCGGCAAGGCGCATTCATCCGGCATCATTTTAACCAAAGCATGTGAGGTGTTCTCTCCGGTATCCTGCTCTATGGCGGAGACGTATCCGTAAGTGCTGCCGGTCAAGATTCGGGCCTGGTCCAGGACCATCTCGGCAATATCGGCCACATCGGCCGGAAGACTGACCAGGGCGCTGGAGAGCCTGGCCAAACCGGCATTCATGGTTACTTCCCATTCCAATTCCTCCGCCGCCCGCCGGCGTTCGGTGACATCCCGAACCAGGACAAGATAGCCCTTGATATTTTTGGTCTCTTTTGAAATCAAGGGTCTGATGACCAGGTGAATGTAAGCCTGGCCGGATTTGGATGTGCGGTAAATGTTGTTACTATTTATATTGTTGAAATCAAAGAGCATTTCTAAACAAACGGCCTGGCCGCGGCGGAGAGTACCCCGGGCGTCTTCCGGCAAATTCGGATTGTCAAACAAGCTGAACCCCTTGATCTCCTCAGGGTCCAACACTCCAAAAATATTCAGGCATGATTTATTCACTTCCAGCAGCCGGCCCTGGTCGTCGTGCACTTCGATTCCGATGGGGGACTCATCAAAGACGGTCTTGAACCGTTCCTCACTGTCGCCCAAGGCTTGCTCGGCCAGTTTGCGGTCGGTAATGTCGTTGAGAAAGGCCAATATGGCCGGCTTTCCTTCCCAGTCAATCAGCAGGGCATTCAGGTCCACCCAGTTAATGTCACCGAGCTTGGTCACAATCCGATAGGTGGCAGCAGAGGGGACCTCCTCACCATTTAGCCGGCTGATGTAATTATCTAAGGCTGCTTTCCGCTCTTCGGGATGAACAAGATCTAAGAAGGGTAATGAGGCTAATTCTTCTTTGGTGTAACCCGTCAGCACGACAGCCCAGGGATTGGCATAACGGATCATTCCGTCCTGGAGCACGCAAATACCCTCGGAGGAATTCTCGACCAATAACTTGTAGTTGCTTTCCGATTGCCGGAGAGCCTCTTCCATGGCCTTCCGGTCTGTCACGTCCTCATAAGTGATGAGTTGATTTCCGTCAGAGAGCGTTACCGGTCGAAATATGATCCGGCGGATCCGTCCATCTTTGCATCCGGCATCAAACTCCCGAGGCCTGGGCTCACCCGGCGGACAGCCGGCTAAGTCATCTATCCAGGTGGAGATGGCTTGATTGCGGAACTCGCTGTTTGGAAAAGCCAGTTTAAACCAATCCCGGCCGTGGGGGATGTCGTCGAGAGTATAACCGAAAACCTCCACAAACTTCCCGTTAAGATACAGG
>JADFYA010000409.1:0-1339 GCA_015233285.1 Deltaproteobacteria bacterium
AGTGGATCGCTTTACCCAACATCAATCAATTCGTTTCCTTCTCAAGATCAAAGAAAAGCTTCCAGGATACCGTATCGACCTGGTGTGGGACAATGCCTCATGGCACAATACAAAGAAGGTTCAAGCGGCGATAGTTAAAATGAAAATTCATGAACACCGCCTGCCGCCATATAGCCCGAAGATGAATGCCTGCGAGTACTTCATCCGTTGGTCAAAGGAAGTCCTATCGTATAATTACTGCTGGAATGACCTCAAACAACTAAAGCACTCATTTAGGGGCTTCGTTGCCAGTTTAGCCAGGCGAGCGTCTGAAGTAGTACAAAGGTGTCGCCCACAAATGCTAGGTTTTAAAATCGGATGACTATATTCCGAAAGGAGGTGATGGCCCAGGCGCTGCGTTAAGTGCCCTCGATACAGGAGGGCGTTAATATGCCGTTACACAAGGATAAAAGAACCGGGAAATACGTAATTCAATATCAAACTGGCTATAAATATGTTCCAGACAAAGACAACCCTGGCCAAATGCTGAAGCGTCCCAAATACAAAAGCGAGGTCATTGGGACGTCCAAGAATGTGGCTAAAGAGGTGCTCAAGAAGCGGGAAGGCGAGCAGGTCAAGAAGAAGTATTAGCCGGAGATAGACGTAGCCCCGGCGAAGGTCAGCTATACTTTGGCAGAGCTGATTGCTTGGTACCTAAGCCTACCCGTGGCTAAGAAGAAGCGGTCCTACAAAAAAGACGTACAAAGGTCACAATATCTTCTGCAGTATTTTGGCGAAATCCAGGCTGAAAAGCTCAAACCGTCTATGGTCGAAAGTTTCCAATTTGAGATGCTGGAGAAGGTGAGTTCCCGGGGTGAGAAATATCATCCAGCCACGGTCAACAGGGCCATAGCCCTTCTGAAGCGAATTTACAATCTGGCCATGCGAGAAGATATGGTCGCCAAGAACCCCTGTTGGAAGGTATCTCAGTTGCCTGAGGAGAACAAGCGTGACCGCATCCTCACTCCAGACGAATATCTTAAGCTGCTCGCTGAACTGCCAAGGCACTTGGTCCCGATAGTTCAAATTGGATACCATACGGGTATGCGGTTGAACGAGGTTCTTGGTCTGACCTGGGGCCGGGTTAACATCAAGGATGGCTATCTTGACCTTGAACCAGAAAACACCAAAACCCGAGAGCCTCGGCGGATCTATTTCAATGAGGTCTTAAAGGATATCTTTTTGGAGGCAGGAAAGGTCAGAGGGATTGGCCACAATCTGGTGTTTACCAGGAAGGGGCAGCCGATCAAGTCTATCCGCAAGGGGTTTGAGAACGCTTTGGTGAGAGCTGGTATAGAGG
>JADFYA010000409.1:1425-3450 GCA_015233285.1 Deltaproteobacteria bacterium
ACACAAGACATTAGCCATGTTCTCGAGATACAACACGGTGGACCAGGACGACGCCTTGGAGGCAGCCGAAAAGGTGCAATGGTTTCTATCTGATTCCGGGAGTTCAAACTCGGAAAAAAGTTCAAACCATGTTCAAACGCCATAAAAAAGGCAAAAAGAAAGGGGCTCGGCGGAGCCCCTAACTACTTAAAATCTTTGGTGCCTGGGGCGAGAATCGAACTTGTACAGCCACGAGGACCGAGGGATTTTAAGTCTATCGCAGTGATTTAATAGGATCAACCAAGATCGACTAACGTAAAATAATATATAAGAAATCTGTCGTTGACCTTTTATCCTGGTGTTTGACTTTTTACCGTGTTTTTTGCTATCATGGTAGCAATTTGGTAGCAGAATTGTCTCGCCTAAGTCATTGATTCTTTGTTTGGAGTAGGCGAAAAAACTTTCACGATGGTAGCAAATTTTTCGGGGATAGGTCGGCCAACCGATAAGACACCTCCCTGGGTGTTTTCCCCGGAATCAACTTTTCCAGGGACCACGTTCAGGGGGGTGGATGTCATGCTTTATCCAGTGGTAGAAGAGGCAGACTTTATTCGGCGGACCATAGAGGACCTAACTGGATTTACTCTGAGGACGTTAATCATCCTGTATTGTCAACTTAATGTTCAAAACGGACACACAAGAGACACCAATAAGAAGCTTCTGAGCCGATTAGCTAAGAGTTTTAATATAGGCTTCACATTTGGGAGATGGATAAAATTTTTAAAGG
The DNA here is from genome assembly GCA_015233285.1 of Deltaproteobacteria bacterium. Next base: position 2,192 of record JADFYA010000409.1, read on the forward strand.
CTGATGATTTCTGTAATGCAGATTCCCAAGTTATCATAGATTCTTTTCACGCTGAAGTCTATACCCCACCCACAGACACACATCACATTTACCAACACTTAGCTATCCTAATCGAATATTTGAATCACATTAAATCAAGGATTTCTATCGAGGCCACATTAAACAGCAATAAGATGTTGGCTCTTGGGAACGGCGAAATTCCAAACTTGCGAATTCCAGCACATGGTTTATCTGATGTTGCCATCCTTGCTAGACTTGGCTATGTGGCCACCCGGCTACATCATGTGGCCACGCTGAAAATACATAATATCATTGATTCCATGTCCACTGTTACCGCCGGTCAGGAAGTATGCCAAAATCGCCGGTTTAAAAGTATACCACAGGGGGGCGAGGGCGCACCTCTATATTACCGCTCTTATTTTTTAAGGCAGCTATTCGTAAAGGACCTTTTCGTTTAGGAAAAAATCCTTGTTATTTTATCAAGATAGATCTATTTTTCTCTTTTTCTATAACTTGATCCTCCGAAGATTAGGACTTCCGAGTTATGTACGAGCCGGTCGGCGATCGCAGTGGCCACAGTGGTGGAGTCGAACACGTTTCCCCAGTCAGCGAAAGGCAAGTTTGTCGTCACCAAGGTGGACTTTTGTTGATGCCTCTGGCTGATTACCTGGAAGAAGAGGTGTGAACCCTGTTGACCAAGAGAGAGATAACCTAATTCGTCACAGACCAGGAGGTCCGGAGATTGGTAATAGTGGAGCTTTTTCAGAAGGGATCGATCTGCCTCAGCGGCGATAAGATGATTAATCATATCAATGGCAGTGGTAAATAGGACCTTGATATTGGCGTTTAATGCGGCATAGGCCAGGCATTTTGCCAGAAAGGTTTTACCGACGCCAGGATTGCCGATAAGGATTACGTCGACCCGGCTTCTGATAAAGTCCGTTGATAGCAGGTTAATAATGTGCGTTTTTTGTTCTTTCCGAGACGAATGATGATTAAAATCAAATTGATCGATGGTTATTCTTTCGGTCAATTTGGACTGGTTCCATTTTGATTTGATGGCTTTTTGACGTCGATATTCAAGTTCGATTTCCGACAATTGATCGAGGATGTCTATGGGGCCGCGGTTATGCTGAGCCGCTTGAGCGACGAGATTTTCTATATTATTGGCCATTTCCTTTAGCCGGAGGTTGATGAGCTTTTCTTTAAGGCGATCAATCTCGGTCATGTCTTTTTCTCCTTTTTAAGACCAGAGAATC
>JADFYA010000040.1 GCA_015233285.1 Deltaproteobacteria bacterium
TGGCAACTTGCGAGGCCAATACCTTCAGTAATTCCAGTCGTTCCGGCGTAAAAACCCCTTCAATCAGGTCATTTTCGAGATATAGAATTCCCAGGAGCTTTCCATGGTTGATGATCGGCATGGCCAGTGCTGTAGGAAAAGGTACGGCTTTTTCCATATTCATTCCTGCCGTTGTAAATAAATAATTGGTCGTGAGAGGTTGTTATATGTCTAAATGCGTTATTCTTTGTGTAGACGATGAGCAGGTGGTCTTAAAATCTCTTGAAAGCCAGCTTATTCATGAATTTGGCGCCATGTATCATATAGAATTGGCCGAGGGGGGGGCGGAAGCCCTTGAACTCTTGGATGAATTGAGCGCAGAAGGATATAGGACTCTGGTTATCATATCCGATTGGTTGATGCCTGAAATGAAAGGTGATGAATTTTTGATCAAAGCACATGAGAGATTCCCTCACGTTCTCACCCTCATGCTAACCGGCCAGGCTGATCATAAGGCAGTTGAAAGGACAAGGAACGAAGCCAATCTATACAAGTTAATCAATAAACCATGGGATGCTGCCGACTTGATCGACGCCATTAGATCCGGTTTAACAAATATTGATATATAGCGAGCGACAGACAAATGGCTTTGGGAGTGAATCCGCATGAATAAAAAGGTAATCTTATGCGTGGACGATGAGAAAATCGTCCTGGAAAGTTTGAGAAGCGAATTAGATGGTAAACTTGAGGATCAATACGTCCTGGAATTTGCCGAGAGTGGCGCCGAGGCTCTGGAGGTCATTACAGAATTGATTGAGGACGGCGATTTTCTGGCCCTTATCGTCACCGATTACCTTATGCCTGGAATAAAGGGTGATGAAATACTGGCCAAAATATGTAATAAGTATCCTGATTCAAAGCAGATAATGTTGACGGGGCAGGCAAATCTGGAAGGCATAACCAACGCCATCAACAACGCTAAGTTATATAGATATATCTCCAAACCATGGGAGAAGAGTGATTTGCTTCTCACGATTAAAGAGGCGATAAAGAGTTATGAGCAGGAAATTCAACTGAAGGAGCATCAAAAAATTCTTGAAAATACGGTCAAGATAAGAACCAACGAATTGGAACAGGCTCTCGTGAATCTTAAGGAAAGCCAGGAACAACTGGTGGCCTCTGAAAAAATGGCCGTACTGGGAGGACTGGTTGCCGGAATTGCCCATGAAATTAATACGCCGGTGGGTGTCGGAGTAACCGCGGCATCACATCTGGAGTCTAAAATAAGAGAAGCGGCCAAGCTATATAAAGATGATGAGTTGACCAGAGAGGGGTACGAAGAATTTTTGCAAACTGCGATTGAGGGATCGCAAATTATTCTGAGAAATTTGCAAACTGCGGCAAATCTGGTCAGCAGCTTCAAGCAGGTTGCTGTTGATCAGTCCAGCGAAGCCATTCGAACATTTAAGCTCAAGGAGTATATCAATGCTATCTTGTTGAGTTTACATCCCGAACTTAAGCAAACAAAGATACAGATAGAGGTCGATTGTCCCGATGAACTGACGCTGGATAGTTATCCCGGTGACTTCTCACAGATTTTTACTAACCTGATTATGAACTCCATCGCCCATGGTTTTAATCAGGGAGCGGATGCGGGGAACATAAAGATTCACATCCACAGGGATGGAGATGACATAGTCATCCGTTACATGGATGATGGGAAAGGGATTCCCGGAAATATCCTGCATAAAATTTTTGACCCCTTCTTTACGACAAACCGGCATGCCGGCAGGAGCGGTTTGGGCATGCATATTATTTACAATATTATCACCCATAGATTGAAGGGTTCGATAATTTGTGACAATACCCTTTCAAAAGGAGCGCTTTTCGTCATCAGGGTACCGTACGTTATTGACCGTTCGTAGTCTTGTTTTTGAGTCCGGCTCAAAAAAACACGGTTCCTATCGTTGAGCTTTTAACCGACGGATTGGCCGCCCGGCAAGGTAAAACTGAAGGTGCTCCCCTGGCCTGGCTGTGATTCAACCCAGATACGTCCGTTATAGTGCTCGATAATCTGCCGGCAAATGGTTAACCCTAATCCCGTCCCGATGGGCCTTTCACGACTGACCTCCCCGGTGTAGACCTGATGAAACTGATCAAAGACCCTGTCTAAATCTTGCGGCGGAATACCCATCCCGGTATCCCGGACACTAACCCGGACCAATCCGGGCGGGACGACCGCCACAGAGACAACGACCTCTCCTTCTGTTGTAAATTTAGCGGCATTGTTCAATAAATTAATCACGACCTGGATGATCCTGTCCCGGTCCGCGTTGACAGCCGGCAGATTTTCCTCCGTCTCGATGATCAACCGGACGGCCGGGTTGAGCAAGAAGTGGCCACTGACCGCCTGCCCGGCTTCCCGGGCCACTTCAGCCAGGGACACGGCCGAATCACGCCACTCAATTTTTCCCGCCTCTATCTTGGCCAGATCCAAGACATCATTTATCAATCGCATCAACCGTTCGCCTTCCCGGATAATAATACCCAAGCCTTCGTCAACCTTATCAGCTTTCAGCGTCCTTTTGGCATCACCAACCACCAGGGGTTGAAACAGCTTCAGAAAGTCCTTTCGGATCAACTTGGCAAAACCCAGTACTGAGGTCAGCGGAGTCCGAAGTTCATGCGAGACTGAAGAAAGGAAGGTCGATTTCAACTGATCCAGCTCTTGTAAGCGTTTGTTGGCCGATTCCGTTGCTTCTTTGGCCTCCTGCAGTTGTTTAAATGTCTCTTGAAGAACAGTATTCTTGGTTTCAATTTCCTTCAGCGTGGCCTGGAGTTCTTGTGTCCGTTCCTCCACCTTTTTTTCAGTGTTCATCAGAAATTCAGTTTTGAGCTTGTCGGCCTCCCGGAGAGTTTCCACCAGTCTTTCCTGGGTCCGCAAGGCTATTTGTTGGGCCGAAAATTTCTCCTTTCGTTCGGTATTTATCCGGTCTCCCAATCCTAGCGAGAGGAGGATGACCTCCATGGCCGAGCCAATCTGGATCCCATATGTGGTGATGAAATTGGCGGGTATAATGGCAAATGTCTTAAGGGCATAGGCAATCATCCCGCACATAAAGGCAAACCAGGCCAGAAGAAAGTATCTGGCGGCATGGACGCCCCTAATATAAGTTATAATACCTGTAGTTACGATTGTAATGGCCGCAAACATAGCCAATAAGGTCGCAAACCTGATGGAGACGGCATAATCCAAGACCAAGGCCAAGAATACGACCAACACGGCCCAGGCCCTGATAAAATTTAAGGCTCGATCCAACCGGGGGGCATGTTCCCTGGCCTGGAGAAACAATCTGGTGAATTGGACTCCGATGAATGTGGCGACTCCGATGAAGAAAGGAATGGAATGGGCCGCCCACCATGGGTAATTGGGCCAGATATAGGCGTATCCATGCCCCCCCAGAGAGAACTGGAAAAAACCATAACCGAAGATGTATAGGATATAATAAAGATAGGTGATATCTCGGATAGACAGGAAAAGAAACAGGTTGTACAGAAGCATAACCAGCATGATGCCGTAATAGATGCCGAAACCGAATTGAGCGGTGGCCACATCTTCCGCCAGGGCCACGGGCGACCACAAATTCAAGGGAATCTGGACGGAACTTTCCGACCTGATATGGAGATATATGGTCTGCGGCTGTCCCGGGGCCAGTTTCAGGCGGAAGATGAAGTTCCGGTGACTGACTTCCCGGTGGCTGAATGGGAAAATGGCGCCGGCTCGTCTGACCTCAAATCGGCCGCTCGGGTCGGACTGGTAGAGGTCAACATGGTGGAGCAACGGATAGCCGACCTCCAATAACCATTCCCGCTCAGCCCGGTTATGGACAGGCGAGTAGATCAGGTTGATCTTGATCCAGAAACCTGATTTGGTCAAACCGAAGTTGGGAATTTCTTCCCTGGCGGGCCTAAAAGCCTCGGCCAAAGACGCTGAGGCGACATCCTGAATGGACCGGTTATTATCTTTGTCTTCGAGGTAAGTCAGATGCCGGCCTAAAGGATACCGGTTCTCGCTGTCAGTTATCACCATAGGATGATCAAGCGTAGCCGTCTGCCCGACCCAGGCAGGAAAAAAGATGACGCAGATTAAGACCACAATCACTAATGATGGGCGATCACAGCATAGGGTGCGCATCTTTTATCCCGGCATGAGAAAAACTCGACATCATCAACCAAAAGCTATGAAATGACAGCCGGCCGGTTGTTATTTTTTCTCGGGTGTCTATATCCACATTTTATCCGGAAAAGGGTGGCTCCGCATTTTGACGATTTTCTACACTATCCAAAAGGGCCACCAAGTTTTCCAACGACTGCTCCAGCGTGTTTAGATAATCCCTTTGCTCATCTGTCAGCGGAGTATCTAACAACGACTTGGTGATGCCCTGGGCCGCGCTCACATCCTTCCTAAGTTCGTGGCTGATATCGGCCAGGACTTTGTCTCCGGTCTGATGGGCCCGGTCTAGTTCGGCCGACAGTTCGTCTATCCGCCACATGGTGGTTTGCAGTTCCCTATTGGCCGCCTCGGCCTCTTCTCTGGTCTGCCGGAGTTCCTCCTGATGCTCGTCAGTCCGGTCGACTGGAGCGGAGTCGGTCTGATCATCCGTGGTTTGATCTAATGGAGTGGCCGGACTAGCCGGCTTTGAAGAAAGTGGATGAACCATCAACAACATTCCCACGGCGCCGAGAATTGTCAGCAGAAATAAAGACACGCCCATAACTGAGACCTGGTGATCAACTGAAGAAAAGAGCTCCTGGCCATCCATTTTGACCACGATCCCCCAGCAACTACCCTCAATCGGGCCATACCCACTGACATAGGGCGGCTCGCTAATGACCCCGGTTTCCTTTTGGCCGGCTTTCTTCAGCGACGATTCAATCGCGGCGACGTGCGGGTCATCATCATAGCCAAATTTCGATTCATTCCTAAAAGGAAAAAATACCCGGACCCGACCATCTTGAGCTACCCCCAGAATAGTCTCACCCGTTTGCCCCAAGCCAGAGTAGTCTTCAATAATCCGCCGAAGCCTGGAAGTCCTTAACAAGACGATGTCGGTGCCCATTCTTTCATCATTTTTTCCAAGAATTGGAGCGCCTACGGGCAGATATAACTCTCCGGCGATGGCTGTGGGCTTAAGGAAAAGAGCTTCTTTGCTGTTTAAAGCGGGGATCGGCCAGTGATCCGCCGGGATGGCCAACCCACACTGGACCACCATCTCGCCGGTTGCATCCAGTTGACAAATTCCGGCAATTTCATCAGAACTATTCATGGAATCATTTAGTTTAGGGCGATTTAGCCTGACCAGCTTTTCCAGCGGCATCTCATCCCGATTGTAGGCGCCCAAATTCTGACGAATGACCGTCCTGGCGGCTATTTGCATTGAAACGGCCTTGCACCGATAGAGATATTCCTCAACAGCCATGGTCCGTGTCGTCACTGTTTGGAGAAGACGATTTTCCTCAGCTTTTTTCAACCGCTTGGAAAGATGAGTAATACTCAACGACGAAATACCCAGACCGACCACGAGTAGGCCCAATACGGAGTAAAAAACAATCAATCGCGGCAGTCTTAGATTGTGTGGTTGATCAGACACGGCCGGCGTCCTTAAAGCGGTTACGGGTTATGGATTGCAGAGCCTGGTTATGTTGGTATAACCAACGGCGATTCATATTATTTTCCCTGGGGTAAGATCGTCAATATTCTTATGCCGATAGGCCCCAATGACAACCAGTTGCCTCTTAATTATTGCGGGATATTTTTCTCCCCCGAGCCTTTAATTTGATGACCTAGACCCGTCGCCTGCAACCCAAGTCTATGTGTACCCAAAAGGAGGCTGTCATGTCAATAGTTAATGAAGAAATCGAGGCTTCAACCCGGCAAATCCCGCCCCGGCGGGAAGACCTCAGGGCACGGCCTGTGGGGCCTGCATCAATTTGATTTAATATGCACAATTAGTCGGATATCTCCATTGTCTTGCAAAAAATCCGATCTTGATCCATAATCAGCCGGACGTAATTACCTATGGAGGTCTCCATGCTAAAAGTTAACGCCCGCATATTGGTGGTGGAAGACTTTCCCACTATGAGGAGAATCATCAAAAACACTCTCCGGCAACTGGGCTATGATAACATCAAAGAGGTGGAAGACGGCTCTCTCGGCCTGGCTGCCTTGAAAGAGGAACCCTTTGACCTGGTCATTAGCGATTGGAATATGCCCAAGATGACCGGGCTGGAGTTACTACAAAAAATGAAAACCGATGAAGAACTGAAGCATATCCCATTCTTGATGATTACAGCCGAAGGGCAAAAGGAAAACATCTTGACGGCGGCCAGGTCAGGCGTAACCAACTATATTGTAAAACCTTTCACGCCTCAGATTCTTAAAGACAAACTCAAGATCATCTTTCCTTAAAGGCCGCCCGTATTCTGCCGGCGGCCGGATGCCGCATTGTTGTGTCGCTTAAACATGGTAAAAAAAGAGTGTCAGGTTCCTGTTCCAGAGTATTACGGCCTTATAACGTTTCTAATGATAGATGGCGCGAATCCGACCCAATTGTCGATTATCGTACTTCTTAACCTCAGGAGGAGGCACCTATGGCAGGACATAAGCCAATCAAGTCAATCGGTATCTTAACCGGTGGGGGTGACGTTCCCGGACTGAACCCCTGCATCAAGACTTTGGTCTACCGGGCTATTGATGATGGAATGAAGGTCTACGGCATCCACCGCGGGTGGGGAGGTTTACTGCACTATAATCCCGACGACCCAGCCACCCATAGCAACATAACCAAATTGACCAAAGAAGAGGTCCGGACCATTGACCGGTCCGGTGGTACTTACCTCCACACTTCTCGAACTAATCCTGGGTCGGTCAGAGCCAACGAGACTCCGGAGTTTCTAAAGGAGCAAAGAACCCCCGGGGTGGACAAGATGGACTTCACTCCCCATATACTTAGGAATTTAAACCTGCTGGGCATTGACGCCATCATCCCCATCGGCGGAGACGACACCCTTAGTTATGGAGAACGTCTACACAAAGAAGGCGTCCCGGTCGTGGCCATCCCTAAGACGATGGATAATGACGTCTTCGGCACCGATTATTGCATAGGGTTTTCCACGGCGGTCAACCGAAGCGTCAATTTCATCCATGCCTTAAGAACATGCACCGGATCTCACGAACGAATCGCCGTGGTAGAACTGTTCGGGCGCAACTGCGGAGAAACTTCCCTGATTTCCGCCTACCTGGCGTGGGTGGATCGGGCTATCATCTCCGAAGTTCCCTTTGACGTCGAAAAATTAGCCAGGCTAATCGTGGAAGACAAAAAGGCAAACCCGGCCAACTACGCCATGATTACCATATCCGAAGGCTCCCGTTTCGTTGGCGGTGATATCCATGAATGGGGTGAAGTAGACGCCTTCGGCCATAAAAAACTGGGCGGCATTGGAATGCAAACCGGGGAAGCCCTAAAACAATTAACGGGTTCAGGCATAGTCTACCAGTCTCTGTCCTATCTGATGCGAAGTGGCGTCCCGGATTCGCTGGACTTAATGGTCGGAGTAAATTATGCCGATATTGCAATGCGTCATATAGTAAAACACGTGACCGGCCGGATGGTGGCCCTGGTCCAGGGAAGGTATACGTCCATCCCCATCAGCACCATTTCCTCAGGCGTAAAACGGGTTGATGTGAGAGAGCTGTACGATGTGGACGAATATCGGCCCAAGGTTTGGAATATGGAAGGCAAGCCGATGTTTTTGTATTGATTCCGGGACTGCCGGCCATCTCGTGTTGCTGGTGGCTCGTTGCCTGGTGCTGGTTGTCGAAGAACGAGTAATCACGTAACAAGCAACCAGCAACAGATGCTCTCACAAGCGCCAGTTACGGCCGTGTCAAGTATGTTTGGTCCCGGTTCCTGATCACGTCCCGGTCAGGACTCGGTCAGGACGGGACTATCCCCTTTTTTAGCTGATCTATTATCCGGGCCTGTTCGGATTTGACGGCCTCAATCTCTTTTTTCATCTCCTCGTGTTCGGATTTGAGTTGTGCTACAGCCTGAGAATACTCGGATTTGACGGCCTCAATCTCAGCCAGAGCGGTATTCACCTGGGAATGCAATCTGTTAACCGCCGCTGAACTTATGGCGTCCAGGTGATCGGTCAAACTCTTTAGGGCGTACACGACCGCGGTGTTAAAGGCTCTTTGCCGGTTGATGATGAACAGCGACAGGAACAACACGATCTTGCCCACCCATCGAGCGATAAACCCGGTCAGACCACGGAAGCGAACTAAACGCGGGGGATCAACGCAAAGACCGGCCTCAGATTCAGCCGTGGCAATAACGGTTCGAGTCGCCGACAGGTCAATAACGGCAGGGGCTGAGGTTATCTCTCCTGTCGGCTGCAAGGCTTCAACGCCGGAAGGGTTCCAACTCGGATGTTTGATCCGGGTTGCTTCGGCCCTGACTCGGGACATTAATTCATCGACGTTAACTTCAGGATTATTAGCACAAATAAGCGGCTCTGACATTACTAGGACCTCACGGTAGCTCCTGCTAATGGAGGCCGTTCAAAATTTCGGCCACCCGGGCCAATTGTTCCGGCGTATCCACCTCCGGCGAGTCATATTCAGTTTGGACGGCCATGATCCGAAAACCATTTTCCAGGGCGCGCAACTGTTCCAATTTCTCCAATGACTCCAGCCGGCCTTCGGGCAGTTGGACAAAGGTAGTTAGAAAATGCCGCCGATACGCGTAAATCCCTAAGTGTTTATAGTATGGTATAGTTTCCTGGCGGCCTCGCAGGCAAGGAATCCGGGATCGGGAAAAATATAAGGCCGAACCATCCACCCCCATGACCACCTTGACGTTATTGGGGTCATTGATCTCCTGTTCATCAGTGATACTATAGATCAAAGTGGACATGGGCAGACCGGCGTCGGAAGTTAGGGGGCAGACCACTTGCTCGATGCTCCGGTGGTCAAACAATGGTTGGTCAGCCTGAATATTGATCACAATATCCATCGGATCAAGGTTCAGACCGGCTACAGCTTCAGCGATTCTATCCGTTCCTGATCGATGAGTCTTCGCCGTCATCACCGCCCGGCCGTTTGCCCGAGTCACGACCTCGGCAATCCGCTCGTCATCCGTGGCCACCAGCAAGTCATCCAGGATGGATGAAGACGCGACTCGTTCATACACACGAACGACCATCGGCTTACCGGCGATATCAGCCAGCGGCTTACCGGCGAACCGATGGGACCCGTATCGGGCGGGAATAACGGCGACAATTTTCATTGATGGTCCTTTTCTTCATTCTTGATCACTAGTTGCGGGTTATCCGACCTCATCAAAATCTTCTTCACCAAACACGGCTTCGTAAATAGTTACGGCCTGTTCGGCATTAATCATCCGGGGATTGTTCTCTATCGGGCGGGTGACCTTCATCGCCTCCACGGCCAATTCCGGGTACCGGGAAGGGGGAATCCTGGTTTCGTACAGGATCTTGTCCAGCTCGATATCCTCAAAAAGCTCCGTGACCAATTCAGAGGCCATAGCCGCCGCCTGTCTCACCGATAACTCATCGGTGTTTTCACCCATGGCCCAAGTAATCTGGGCAAATTTCTCTAAGTTGACGACATGATTGAATTCCATCACCTCGGCCAGGAGGAAGGCGTTGGCCAAACCGTGAGGCAAGCCGTATTCCGCGCCCAGGGGGTAGGCCAGGGCGTGAGCCGCGCCGACACCAGATCCTGTCAAGCCCAGGCCGGCCAATAAACTGCCCATCAGCATATTTTCCTTGGCTTTGGCATCCTTGCCGTTTAAGACCGCGGGCCGAAGATTCTGGGCAATCAGCTCAATCGCCCTCAGGGAATAGACATCGGTGATCGGGTTGGACGCGTTTGAAGTAAAAGATTCAATGGCATGAGTCAAGGCATCCATCCCCGTATAAGCCGTTACCAGGGGTGGCACCGTGTAGGTCAATTCCGGGTCCAATACGGCGGTAAGCGGATACAGGTGCGGGCTATTCACTCCGGCTTTGCGTTTTTGCTCCCGGAAGGTAAACACCGACGTTCTGGTCACCTCGCTGCCCGTGCCGGCCGTGGTGGGAATCATAATCGTCGGCAAACCCGGACCGGGAACCAGATCCTGGCCGGCGTATTGTTCGATTTTTCCACCGTGAACAACCAACATGGCGGCAGCCTTAGCCACGTCCAGGGCGCTACCGCCACCCAGCCCGATGACCAGATCGCAACCATTGGTTTTGGCCATGACCGCGGCATCTTCGGCCATCTGGGGAGACGGTTCCGGCAATACCCCGGAATAGACGACAAATGGCAGGTCAGCTCCCTTTAAGGGGGCAATAACCTTATCTAAAAGGCTGGTTTGGGCAATTTGCTGATCCACCACCAGGAGGACTTTTGTCCCTTTAAGGAATCTAGCTTCCTGGGCGATCTGGCTGACCGACCGGCATCCGAAGATAATCTTGCGGGCCCCTTGCAAACTAAAAATTTGTGACATGTGAATGTACTCCCTTCTCCAAAACCGGCCGGACAAAGCTCTTCCGGCGTGTCCAGCCGGTATAAATTAAGAAACAAAAACGGTTCATTATTCAGAATTGCGGGTTTCCGGTCTCGAGTCGCGAGCAACGGATTTATAAATTGGTTGTCCATATCAAACAGGCTCTCGCCATGGTCTGCCTACAAACTCAACCCAAGGTCAAGGGAGCGAAGGATATTTTTGGCTTCACGAAAGTCTGGATTAATATTCAGAGCCGCCATAAATGATTTCCGCGCCTCGTCAAACCGCTTGATGTCCAGATTTAGCCGCCCCATATTATAATACACATTTTCATCTTGGGGGTTTACCTTGAGCGCCTTCTTGTAATACGCCATTGCCGCCTTGGAGTCACCTTTTTTTCGGGCCAGTATCCCCAACGTGTTATAAACGTTAACAGAATCAGGATTAATTTTAGCAATTTCAGTATAAATCTTTTCTGCATTATCGAACATGTCCTGATCCATATATAATTCGGCGGCAGCCTCCAGGGCCTCGCCGGCCTCCTTGGCCCGGCCCATTTTTTGATAAATCTGGCCTATCATTCTATAGGCATTGACGAAAGCACTGTTTATCTGAGTAGCTTTGCGGAAGTTGAACAAGGCATCGTCGTACTTACCCTTTCCCAACATAATGTAACCAATATTGAAATAGATTTCGGCACTCTCAAGCAAGGTCGTGACTTTTTTGAAACTGATCAGAGCCTGGTCGAATTTCTTCTCCCGCATTAAATTCTTACCCTCTTCGATCAATTTTTCGGCTTGCTTCGTGCTGGGATCTTCCAGCAGCGCATAGATCCTTTCCAGCTTCTCCTGAATAAGTCCAATGGTCAAAGGTTTAAGAATGATCGCGCTGACCCCGGCTTTACCCGCATCAATCACCTTTTGTCTGGTCAATTCATCTGCGATCAGGACGAAAGGGAGCTTAACAAACGTCTCGTCGGATTTAGTGATCTTCAGCAGGACAAAGCCATCCATCTCCGGGAGTTGCCACTCTGCGATCACAAAATCAATGGGGATCCCCTTAAGAAATTCCCAGGCTTCAGTCCCCGTGCGGCCAAAGAAGTATTTTGAATAGCCTATAAAGTTGAGGGCGCTGACGATACTCTTACGGAGGTCTTTGTTGGCTGTGGCCAAAAGAAAGGTAGTCGTCTTGGGATAAATGGCCCCTTTTTTCTTAGATTCAGGAGTTTCCGTCTTCATGGCTCAGCCCTACCGTCTTTGGAATCATATACCCCGGGTGGCGCTTCGCTGACCCTGGGCTAGAATGTTTTTCGCTTCGGGGAAAGAGTTCCCGTTATTCGGAACATGTTGTTTTGTCTTGAAGTTCCATTGCCGGGGCTAGCTCCGTCTTAGGTTCGGTCACCGTCCTAATGCCCCGGAGCCCAAGGTCAGGAAAGCGCCACCCTGGATAATGCGGACACCAATCCTGGAATCTTAACTTTAATGTGACACCGCCCAGTAACGAGCAACAAGCGACGAGTAACGAGCAACCCGTTAGGTGTCAAGCCTGGTTTTATCGCGACGCGGCGGTCTCATTTTGAGCAGGATCTCAGCCAACTTCTGCTCAGCAGGCTTCAGTTGAGCCTTGGGCGGTGTCTCCGGCGCAATTTTCGGAGCAATTTTGGGCGGTTTTTTGACCCGGCATCGGAGCAGACCAGGATCCACAATCTTAATGGTATTGTCCCGGTCAAGAGCCAGACCGCAGTCGTCCAGGGATTCGTTCAAATACTTCCACATGGTTGGGGACAACCTGGCTCTTGGTGTATAAATATGGATAATGGATCGATATGTTTTGTGCTGGCAGTGCAACGTATCTACTAGTATTCCGGTCAGGGCGTCCAGGTTGTGGTCCGGCCCGGGTTCATCAGGTAATGACTCGTATTGACAGTAATATTCCCCCCAGGAAGTCTGGGAGACGACATCAATCCGGTCCAGGGCGTGAGCCCCCGGATGGGAAACAAAATTCAAGACACATGTCATTTTAACAATGTTTGATGGGGAGATGAGGATCTCATTATCCATTGAAATAACATCAACGGGTGGGTATATTTTTTCTAAGTGCTTCATGAAAAATTGGATATCGGGAAGAGAAACATTAGCCTCGCCGGGGTGAAGAACGACCTGGCCGGCATCCCGGTATAATTTATTTAGGTGACACCAGGTGACCAGTTTAACTAGACAGGAAGTTTTCAAAAGCAATCTGTCTTGACTGCGCCCCTGGAGGATATCATCTTTGGTCAAGTGCCCCCGGAACAAATACCAGAAACGCTTCGCCAGATCAAAATATATCGTTATTTTATCTTCTGTTAGGATTTCTCCGTAAAGACCGGTCATGGTCTCTATCTTATTCTTTTTTTGTCCGTAAAAAACCGACAGTTTTCTAGAAAGGACGGTCAAGTCATCTGGAGTAATGCTGCTCTGGACTTCGGGACGCTGTTTCAGCATATCCGTAATCCGGCCGAAACCACTAAGAAAATGTCGTCTTACTTCCTTACGGAATTTAATTAGTTCCGAAAAATCCCTGGCCAACAACAATCTGACGCTGACAAGTTCTTCCTCCTCCCAATGCCATTTCCTCAAAAATTGAACCAAATCACGTTTGGGATCACTCAGTTTCGGCGTTCGCCGGACCTCCAGATAGTCCGGGGGCAATTCCACTTTCATCAAAATACACTTTTTGACCATACTCATTTCAGCCATCAGTTTTTTCTTATTATAGTATTCCAGAGTGGCCCGAAACAATTGCATGTATGGATCCGAGAGGTCCTCCCTCTCCGGAGTTTCAAATACCGTTTTTTTGAGTTTTTCGCTTAATAATTCATTGCCGCTGGCAGGATCCAGGTACATCTCCAGCAAGGCCATTTTGATTACCGACTTATAAGGATACCTCAGCCCTTTGAATATCTCCCATAGGGCCGCTCCAAAAAATTCTTGAAAAAATTCCCCCAAAGAGACGCTTCCCAGGTCGATGAAGTCGTCAAAGGGCAGTTGATAGGAGGAATTCTCTTTGATCACGGCCACATGCTGAGTATATTCGGCGGCGGTTAAATGCGGTGGGAGAAGCCACCATAACGGGAGTTTTCCGGCGATTAAAATCATGGTCTGGTACAAGCCATCCTTGAGCAAGGCGCCCAGAGCCGAACCCACGCTATCAGCGTCAACCCGTCCAAATTCGTTTTGCTTGATGTGATCGACATCAACCAGAAAAAAATGCACCTCCACGCCTTGCTTCATGATCCAATTTTCTAAAGAGGTCGTCTTCTGCTTGAACAATTTCAGCCGGCGAACTCCCAAGTCCTTTTCAGACACACACAGCCAATAGTCAAAATCGGATTTGGCCGTCTGCCCAATGGTCCCGGTGCTGCCCATAAGCATCAAAGATTGGATGGGGATGACCCGCGGCAAAACAAATTTGGGTGTCGCCTTGGCTTTAGGAAACAACATCTCAAAAATATCGTTAATCTTTTTCGACCAGTTGAAGTTGTAGATGCCGTACGGGGTATCCGGATCATCCACATACCCGGGATATTCAGGATTATTAAGGCACAGCAGGTAGGGCACAATCTGAAACAAAAATTGTTCAGTTTCGTTTAACTTACCCAATAGGTTAAACATCCGCTTGACGTTATAGAGGCTGAAAGCACCTTTTCGGATCAGATATTCTTTTATAGTTTCGTCTGTAGAGGACATAATCAATTCGCCCGGCGGAATGATGGATCTGGTTGCCCGTTACTCGTTACACGTTACTCGTTGCTTGTTGCTCGTTGCTTGTCAATGTCATTGATTTAAGATTTCCGGTTTGGTTTTCGCATCACCCAGGGTGGCGCTTCGCTGACCCTGGGCTAGATTGTTTTTCGCTACGGGGAAATGGGTTTCGCCAACCGGGACGAGATGGTTCGTCTTGAAAATTCATTGCCGGGGCTAAGCTCACCATTGACCAGGCCACCGTCCTAATACCCCGGAGGGGTTACCCAATTTAGCCCAGGGTCAGCGAAGCGCCACCCTGGGGATATGGTTACAATACGCACGGCACCTTAGGTCTATGACATTGACTGGTAACCGGTAACAAGCAACAAGCAACCGGCAACAAGTATTCTATTATGCGTCAATGACGCCAAAACTTCAAGCTAAATCATTATATTCCATCCACCCTGGAGGGGTCAAGTCAACAGCAATTGCCCGGCGGACCGTTCTCCGTAATAAATGGCGTCATACAGGTGGACGTATTGGGCCACCACGACTCGGGCATCGAAATGATCTATAGTCCAGGCCTGGGACAGTTGTGACCGGCGCCCCATGCCCGGCTTATCCGACAACAAGTGTCTGAGTTGGGTTTCCAAATCCTGAGTGTCCAGATTAATTATGGGCCCGGCCGGGTGGAGGCTCAAGAACCAATTGCTCAAGTTGGTCATGGCCACTTCGCCCCGGGCCATGGCCGACACCACCTGGTGACTCGGACTTCCCGCGGCCAGGGAGCCTATGACCAGATGCGCTCGCGGGGTTTTCTTAATCTTGGTCAAGGCGGCAGCACCTTCCAGGATTTCCAGCTCGACCGGGTAATCTT
>JADFYA010000410.1 GCA_015233285.1 Deltaproteobacteria bacterium
GAGAAAATTGCCAACGCAATCATTTTGGTACATCAACTCACGAATTGTGGAACGTTACTTCTCGATTCTAAATTCACGACCGGGTCTCGACATTGGCTTGCGTCTGGCTTAAGTTAATGACATTGACTCGAAACCCGAACCCCGAGCAGAGGTTGGTATGAACAAACACCTGTTATTGACCATTGGTGACGATCCCAGTTATTTGTATGGCATCCGCTTTGTTAATTCGTTTTTTAAAAACAAAGAGGACCTCAACCTGACTTTATTTTACGTCACGCCCAGGCCGGGCGACGGGACTTTTATCAATACCTTTGAACAACATCAATTGGACGAGAAACTGGTGGAGGAGGCCCGGGGCAGGGCTAAGGGAGTCATTGAAGAAATCAAGAAGAAGCTGGTGGAGGATGGATTTAATCCGGAAAAAGTCATTTGCAAACTACTGGCCAAGAGGCTCGGGGCGGTCAGAGATATCATCGATGAGGGCCGGGTTGGTTTATATGACGCCATTGTGTTGGGCCGGCGGGGGTACAAAGTATTTGAAAGCGTCTTGTATAGCTCGGTGACCCGGCAGGTCCTGGAGGAGCATCTCGACGCCCCTATCTGGATCTGCCGCCAGCCGGAAGATAACCGCCGCCATGTTCTCTTGTGCGTTGATGGTTCCGAGACCGCTTACCGGGCCGCCGACCACGTCGGGTTTATCTTAAAAGATCAACCATATCACTCTATCACGCTGTTGAACGTGGATGTTGGAGAAGGTATTTGGGAAGGGGCTATTTTTGCGGAGGCCACCAAACGGTTGGTAGAAAACGGAATTGCGGCGGACCGGATCAGCACCCTGATGGTGGAGTCCCACAAGGTGGCCAGGACCATCATCCAAGAATCCGAAAAAGGCTCCTTTGCCGCCGTAGCCATCGGCCGAGTGGGTCGTAACAAGCCGATGGTCAAAGAATGGCTGGTCGGGTCCCGGGCCAAACAACTCTTGGAAGACCTTAAGGGAGCTGCTTTGTGGATCACCGGCTGATCCCGCCGGCCGTTTGATCTTATCGTTAATCAGGTTACGGGATCGGACGTCGATGATCTTCAGCGCCTCTGATCGGTAACCTTCATGACCTGGTCGATCCCGATGGGCTTGGTCCTTTCTTCGGTTAAAGAGCCGATATCCGCCCGGTCAATGAGGTTCTATTTCCATTTGTTGGCCCAGCGGCCATCAGTTGCTGCAATCCCACCTTAATGTTGCCTACGCGCTGAACATGCCGATGCGCCCGACAAAGCCGTAATGCCGGCCTCGGGGTGTGTTTGGGGATGTCCCCGGTTCAATCAGCGGCGGCGTAGATGCCTTTCCCTTTTTTGGTGATCAAGCCCTTGCTGAAGGCCTTGGCCAGGGAATAATGAATGGTCCTGATGTTCATTCCGACTGCCTTAGCCAGGTCTTTAGGTGAGATGCCGTTGGGGTATTTCTGGACCATGGCCACGATTTGGTCGACGATGGTCGTCTTCACCGTCATGTCCCGTTGCGCCTTTGCCTCGGTCCTGGTCTTCACCCTTTTCAACGAGGTCCTCAGATCAGGGGAGATTTTGAGCAAAGAGCTTTCCAGCACGTCGATCTTCTTCTCTAATTCAACCAAGTCTCTGTGGGATGGCAGTTGGAGCACGTTAAGTATGGCTGAGACAAAGTCTTCGAGGCTTGGGGCTGAGTATCTCTTTTCTGGCATGGCATCTCCTTTCATCACCGGTAGCAGCGGGCAATTAGCCACAAATCGGTCACCCTTGGAAACAACTTGTCAAAATCACCCGCAACGGATAAGAGGCCGTTTCGCGGATAAACTTCGGCATGAAAATAAAATAAGCCGGGCCTTGCTAAATATTCTTTTTTATATATGATTGAGATCGATTCGAATGGTAGCTGAAACGTGCTGAGGGATTAGGTCTTGCCGGGTATTGATGGGGTGAGTGAAGGGACTTGAACCCTCGGCCACCGAGGCCACAACCCGGTGCTCTGCCAACTGAGCTACACTCACCATATGGAAGTGGCAATACCACTGTTTTCAAAGTTAGTCAATCATTTTCTTTGAGTCTAATCTAATCCGGCCACGGCGCGCCAATCATACGTGTTGGGGGTGAACATGTTTAAAGCCGTTATCTTTGGTATTATCCATGGGATAACTGAATTCTTACCCATCGGTAGTTCCGCTCACCTGGTAATTTTTCAACAGTTCCTCGGCGTTGTTGAACCTGATGTCCTCTTTGACGTTTGTCTTCATCTGGGCACTCTCTTGGCCGTTGCTGCCTTCTATCGGCGGCAGGTAGCCGAGTTGTTTACGGAGGTTTGGTGGACGTTCCGGAACGTCGGACAGCGGAAAGAGCTTGAAACCGCCTTCAATACCCGGCCTGCCCTGAGAGCGGCTATTCTAATAATTATCGGCACCATCCCAACCGGCATCATCGGCGTCACACTTATGCACCAATTTGAGGTCCTCTTTCCGTCGTTGCTGGGTGTCGGCCTGGCCTTAATCATCACCGGACTGATCCTGCTGGGCACCTACTGGATGCCGAACAGCAGCCGGCGAATGTACCGGATGGGCATGCTGGATGCCGTGATCATCGGTATGGTCCAGGGATTCGCAGTGGCCCCGGGGATCTCCCGGTCGGGTTCAACCATTGCTGCGGCCCTTTACTTGGGGCTGAACCGCCGGGTGGCGGCCATTTTTTCCTTTCTGCTGTCTATCCCGTCCATCCTCGGGGCGTTAATCCTGAAGTTACATGAATCACACCACACGGCCTTGGGCCCGGGGCCCATTTTGACCGGGACGTTGGTGGCGGCCCTGGTGGGTTACCTGACCCTCAAACTACTGGTTAAGGTTATCGACCAGGGACGCCTCTGGCTGTTTGCTCCTTATTGCCTTCTGGTCGGGTCGGGAGCCGTGGTTTATGAGCTAATCTCAAAATAGGGTATTGAGACAATTTTTCTTCCGATTTACCGGGGCACCGTCTCAACCCTGGGTAAGGGCGTTAGCTGGGCAAACTGCAGTCCATATACTTAAACCGAGACATCATGTCCTTGAGTTCGTCGGCCAATTTGTTTAACTCCTTGGCTTTGGCGGTTAAATTAGCCGTGTGGTGGAATATCTCGGCATTGGCCTTATCCACGGCTGAGACATCTTTGGCCACTTCTTCGGCCGCGGCGGCAGTCTGGTGGACGCTATCCGTGGCCACCTCAATCCCGCGGGCCGCATTGGAGGCGCTACCGGCGATTTCGTTTGTGGCCGCTGATTGTTCTTCCACCGCGGCGGCGATAGCCGAGACCATTTCATTAAGATTATTTATTATACCAAGAATATCTCCGATTTCAGTGACCACGCCGGTGGTGGATTTCTGAATTCCCTCGATTTCCTTCCTGATTTCTTCCGTGGCCGCAGCCGTCTGCCGGGCCAGTTCTTTAACCTCGTTGGC
>JADFYA010000411.1 GCA_015233285.1 Deltaproteobacteria bacterium
CTAAGACACCAGTGATACTCCGATCTTAACTGCTGAAGCGTAAGGCATTATACACTTTGGCGACTGCTAAGAACAGAGTTTCTTTCATCAATGACCCCGGGGCGGCGTTCCGGGGACAATTACTCGTTACTCGTTGCCTGTTACTTGTTTCTTGTTGCTCATTTTTAATGAGAAATTTCTTGATAGATGTTGGTTTAGATAACTGATCATAACATCATGACGTCCTTGGGTCGGGCCTGGAAGTTTCTCCCAAGAATAACACCGGCGGTCGCCGGACTCCCCGACTGGTTAGTTGATGAAGACAATCATCAACCAGCAACGCAATGTCTTTGACTTAAGGTGCAGGGCCATCGGATCTGATTTTAATAAATGCTAATTCCGAATGAGCCCCAACGGGGCGCTCTAGGTTAGCCCAGCGGCAACGCCCTGGACTGGGGGGGCCCGAAAGTAGTCCCCAAAAGATGTATGATATAGTTAATTAGCACGATTGATTAAGAAAGGCAACAGGGCAAACGCATGAAACATTTTAAGCAAGATGATCCAGCCGGTTGAATGCAAAAAGCCTAGTTGGGCCTGGTCGTTTCAACAATATTTCATTCATTTGCCTGGGAAGAACATTTTTTTTGTTGACTTGAACAAGAGATGATGCTAATAAAATTTTTTTAACTTAAGGCGGTGTAGCTCAGCTGGTTAGAGCATACGGCTCATATCCGTAGTGTCCGGGGTTCAAGTCCCTGCACCGCCACCATTACTGCAATATGCGGCTAACCCGGTAACTGGTTGGCCGTTTTTATTTCCAGCCCTCCGAGGCTCGGTTCACCTCTGGTCCCCGGTTCGTTTGGGCCGGCCTAGCTACCTTCAGTCTCCTATCAGGTGGTTGCGTTCCCGACCAACTCAAAAGACTCCATACCCCATGAGCCGTGCCGGGCCGCTAACTCCGACAGGCTCTCATGAGGAACGTTGAAAACGAGAAAGAGGGCATCAACTGAAGAGAATCAAAATTGAGAAAAAGGAAGGTCAGGCTTCGTCAGGAGCAAGGATCGACGGGTTGAAGGATAAGATAAGGCTGTCTAAAAAAGACCCCTCGGCCCGGCCTCAATCATGCCCCGACGCGGCCCATGGAGTCGATGAACTGGTCGAACAGATAATCGGAATCATGGGGTCCGGGTGAAGCCTCCGGATGATATTGGACCGAAAACAGCCTCTTTTGCCGATGTTCCATGCCTTCTAAGGTGTTGTCGTTGAGGTTGACATGAGTCAGCTCCACGCCCGTCTTGGCCATGGAGTCGATGTCCACGCAAAAGCCGTGATTCTGCGAGGTGATCTCCACCTTGCCGGTGGCCAGATTCTTAACCGGCTGGTTTCCACCCCGGTGACCGAACTTTAGCTTGTAAGTCTTCCCACCTAAAGCCAGCCCCAGCATCTGGTGCCCCAGGCAGATTCCGAAGATGGGCTTTTTCCCGATCAACCGACGCAGGTTCTCGAAGACATACGGCACCCCCGCAGGGTCCCCCGGGCCGTTAGACAGAAAAATTCCGTCGGGATTCAAGGCCAGGATGTCGTCAGCCGATGTCGCGGCAGGCAAAACCAACACCTGGCAGGCCCGCTTCTCCAGGCTGCGCAATATATTGTATTTAATCCCCGTATCAATGGCGGCCACTCTGAAGCCCGGTTGTTGCCGGTCAAAGCCGGCCTGATGAAACTCTTGGGGGCGTCCTCCCGACCAGCGGTAAGGCGCCGGGCAAGTAACCGTCCTGACCAGGTCTTGATCGACCAGGCCGACCCACTCCCGGGCCCGTTTGACCAATGATGCGGAATCAAGATCAAAGGTGGAGATAATTCCCTTCATTGCCCCCCGGATTCTGAGGCGCCGGGTCAAGGCTCGGGTGTCAATTCCTTCAATCCCGATCTTGTTGGATTCCAGTAAAAAATCCTTTAGGGATTTACCTGAACGCCAGTTGCTGGGATATTGCTGATATTCCCGGACAACAAACGCCTCCACTTTGGCGCCGTCGGACTCTAAGTCTTCATCATTGATCCCGTACGTCCCGATGAGCGGATAGGTCATGGTAACGATTTGTCCCTTGTAAGACGGATCGGTAAGAACCTCCTGATATCCCGTAAGGTTGGTATTGAATACCACCTCGCCGACAGCTTCTCCGGCGCAGGTAAACGAGGTACCTTCAAAAACCGTTCCATCCTCCAAGGCCAGTAGGGCCTTCATCGAGACACTCCTTTGCAGTTTACTGGGTTCATCATTAAACACTCAGGGTTACATCTACATGGCTCGCGCCATGCCGAACTTGATAAGTTATCATAATAGCGGTAATCGCGTCAAGAGTTATGTCTGGCCTGAAGGATGGACACTCTCACCGTGAGCGTCAAAACCGCCTCAGCCTTAACCTGGTTACAAAAAAATCTTGTACACGGTGTCGCTCCCGTTTATCGCGAAAAGATGTATTGCCCTTCGCCCAAGTGGTTTGGGGATCGTGGAGTTTCCTGGGTGCTCTTCGGATATATCTCGAGTTGTAACAAAGCATCTCACGATGACTGATGCTATCATCGACAACAAGAAAGTTAGTCATTTGTCTTTCTCATATTTATACAAGTTATTCTATAATGTTGGATAGTTCAGCCC
This sequence comes from Deltaproteobacteria bacterium, assembly GCA_015233285.1. The sequence goes on from JADFYA010000411.1 coordinate 2,639, forward strand.
TTTATTGGAGTTTGACCGCTGGCGCTTTGGTTCCATAAGGAGCCGTTTATGCTTACTCGGGATCTTCTTGCCAAACGTAAACAGCTTCGACCGTGTTCCCTGGATCATAGTAGACCAGTTCCTGGCACAGAGAGTGTACCAGAGGCACGCCCCGGCCGCAAAAAATGCTAGCGTCGGGCATCTGGCAAATGGTCTGATGGTGATCAAACCCCGGACCGGAATCTTCCACTCGGATATCTAACTTCCCGTGCTTACCTTTACCATAACATAAAATGTCTATTTTGATCCACCCATGGTCCAGAGTGGCCAGTCGGCTGCGAAGGGCCTCATAATAGGTGTCAAACCCTTCTGAAGTCGCTTTAAGTCGGCTGTCCAGACCCAACAGACCATGTTCCAGTGCATTATTATATAGTTCAGATAAAATTAGACAAATATCCGTCCTATGCTTAAACAAAGTCGGTTCACGTTGCTCCATCATCTCATAGATGATTATAGCGATATTATTATCACTCAATCTAGGCGGGGTAAGATTGACGGTTAGTTGCCAATCTGATGACCCGTATTGAATTCGTGGGTATTCACGGCCGGTGAAGTATGGGGCTGACCTCACATCGCACCGGATATCGGCCAAGGTAATGTCATCCTTTTGTTCTGCCGTGCTGCAGAAAGCATGGAGAGTCTTCTGTATAGCTTCAAACCCCTGGTTGGCATCAGAAACACCGGTCAGGACCTCTTCCAACAATGTCTGGCCGAACAGCTCACCTTGAGGGTTGTGAGCCTCTGTTATTCCGTC
>JADFYA010000412.1 GCA_015233285.1 Deltaproteobacteria bacterium
TCCAACAGTCCACGGTTATCTCTGGGGCCGGGACAAAGCAATCCGGGATCAACATCAATCTCCGCCTGGGTCCGGATAGTCACCAGGTCTTTGGACAGATAGGCAATATCTTTGTTTTTGGCCAATAACTCCCGCTGGCGTTCGGGCTTGACCTGATCAAGGTGCTGGTATATGGCGTCCAGCGTTCCGAAAGACTCGATCAGCTTTTGGGCCGTCTTGGGACCGATTCCTGGGACACCCGGCACATTGTCGCTGGTATCGCCGGTTAAGGCCATGAAATCGATCACTTGATCCGGCCGGATGCCCAATTTTTCGACTACTTGAGCCTCGCCGAGCCACAGGTCTTTTTGGCCGTCCCACATGAGGATGTCCTGGGAAATAAGCTGCATAAAATCTTTGTCCCCAGAGACAATGACTACTTCTTTTCCGGCCGCGGCTTCTCGGGCGGCCAGCGTCCCGATAATATCGTCTGCCTCCCAGCCGGGCCGGGCAAGATGGAAAATGCCTAGTAGCTCTATGAGTTGAAGAATGACGGGGATCTGGACAACCAGATCTTCAGGCATTGTGCTGCGGTTGGCTTTGTAATCCGGATAAATATCTTTCCGAAAGGATGGCTCGGGAGAATCGAAGATCACGCCGATATGTTTTGGTTTTTTTTCTTTCAATATCTTTAACAACATATTGCCGAAAACCATGACGGCATTGGTTGGTGTCCCATCAGGCGCAGTGAGGTTGCTGACCGCGTAAAAGGCCCGGTACAGGTATGAGCTGCCGTCAATAAGGTAAACCACCTGCCTCTGCTCCGGCATGAGTTCCTCCCAGGTTATTGCCGCACCTCGGCGCGGCGGATGAGTCGGGTTCGATACTTTTCAGTTTGGAATGCTAATTATTGACCAGGATCAAGAATTCCGGATTGTCCTTTAATCCGTCGATAAAGGGCTTCTGGTCCGGTTTGCCGGTGGCGGCATCGTAACGAAGAATCTGATTGGTCAGGCGACTGGCCACATAAAGGTACTTGTCCGGACCAAAGGCCAGCCCCGACGGCGATGATAAACCGCCCGACTTGGGGGTGATGAAGTCTTCCGTCTGGCCGGTTTTTAAATTATATCTTGGAACGGCATCGCGGCCGGAACTACCGATGTAGAGGTAGTCGCCTGCGGGGCTGAATAGCAGATGAGCCGGCTGAATTAATTTGTCGGAAACAATCTTGCCCAGATAGGTGGCGGTTTGTCCATCGTATTTTTTGATACTGTTGTCATCCCGGTCGGCTACGTAGAGATTCCCATCGGGTCCGAATGCGGCATCCTGGACGGCTTTCAAGCCATTCTGCATTTGGGTTGATGACGGCACAAAGGTGCCTGGATAAAAGTTTCCAACTCCCAGGAGGGCGGACGGCAACTTCATGGGCTGGGCAGGTTCAAAGGTTGTTGATTTCGGACCATAATAGCGAGAAACAACATCTGTATCCTGACTGGAGAGGTAAAGATTGCCGTCAGAGCTGAAGACTGCACTTAAAGGATGATCCAGGCCGGGATTAAGGCCGGCGGAGTGCTGCACGAAAACCTTGCTGAAATCGTACTGGCCATTAGCATCCAGTTGGCCCTTAAATTGGAGCACCTGGCTATAGTCTTTATAGGCATTGACTACGTAGAGATTAGCGTCGGGACCAAAGGTGAAGCCGCGAACCTCCCTCAAAGTAACACCGGCCGGTAGGCTGCTCTCATTCAGGGCCTTACCTTTTGCCGTTCCGTCCAGGCCGTAAATCATGATGTTGTTAATTGAACTTGAATTGGTACCACCACTAAAGCTGATATACCATTTGGGTTCTCCCGAGGAGTTGGCCGGGGTATCGCCTCCAGCGCCGCAGGCCGCCAAGAACAACAGGGAAGTCACCAAACCGAAGACCAAGAGCAACGGTTGAAGTTTTTTTCTAAACATTGATTCCTCCGATCATGGGGTTATCCGGGATCTGCATTATTCGGTAGAAAAAACAAAAATTTGTCTTTTGTCTCCGGAAATCGGCAAGCATAGCTGGAGGTGGGTGACCAATTTGAACGGTTTGGCCCCGGCCGACAAGTGGTTCACATTTGCCCCTGGACCGGCCATAATGATCAGACGGCCATGGGGATTAAGATATGGCTGAGAGATTGTAAACATTTTTTCGGGAGCGGCCAGGGCGCGGGCGGTAACTAACTCATGACCCGGCAAGTCGGGAGGAGGATGAAATATGTCGCCGTGAATAAGCCTTATTTTTTTTAGCCCCAGCAACCCGCTGACGTAACGGAGAAAGTTTATTTTTTTGGCTGAAGATTCAACTATCGTAATATCCAGATCAGGAGCCATGATTCCTAACGGGAATGAAGGGAAACCGGCCCCCGCCCCTAAGTCGGCCAGGTTGGAAGCCGCCGCCGAAAATGGAAAAATGGTCAGGGAATCAATGAAATGCTTTAAAATAATGTCCCGGTCGCCGGTAATGGAAGTCAATGAAGCAATTTTATTCCATTTTTTAAGCTCAGCCAGGTAAACCATGAACCTGTCCAGTGTCTCATCGGTCAGATTCAGGTCAAGACAGGCCGCGGCTTGCCGCATTAACTCGCTGTTTTTGGTCTCTGCCGGCATGGGCTATTTCCCAATACAAAAGGAATCAAAGATCCGGTTCAGTATTTCGTCGGGACAGGTCTCACCGATGATAGCCCCAAGATGACCCAGGGCCACATTGATGTCCGCCGCGACGAATTCCGGGGACAAGTTGTCTTGGATGGCGTTTTCGGCGGCTAATAATGAGGTCCTAACCAGGTCCAACAGTTCGGCTTGACGTCGATTTGGAACCACCTCCGGCAAAGATGAAAACTCACGATGCCCCAGGACGACTGATTTAATAGTCTTTTTAAGCACATCCAACCCCTGGCCGGTAACCGCGGAAATGGCCGCCACCCGGTCGGAATTAAATATTTCTTTGAGCTTATCCAACTGGTTGGCCGGCGGCAGATCAGATTTATTGGCCACTATAATTATCGGCTTATCTCCGGCCAGGCCGACCAGGGAAAGATCATCAGGGTGGATTTTAACCGACCCGTCGAGCACATACAACACCAAATCGGCTAGTTGAAGCAGTTCCATGGTTTTTTCTTGAGCCAGGCGTTCCGGTTCATCCGCATGTGACCGGATGCCGGCCGTGTCGCAAATAACCACTGGCAATCCTTCGATGGACATAGTTTCTTCAATGAAATCCCTGGTGGTGCCTGGTACGGCTGTGACGATGGCCCGTGATTCATTGAGCAAGGCATTGAGCAAACTGGATTTGCCGGCATTCACCCGGCCCAGAATAATGGTTTTGATACCCTGGCGATAAATTCGGCCGTGCTGGTATGCGGCGATCAGATCCGAGACAGGGTTCAGGGCATTCTGCCGGAGGCAAACAGAGGCTT
>JADFYA010000413.1 GCA_015233285.1 Deltaproteobacteria bacterium
TCAGAGCTTCATACAGGCTCTTATACGATTCCCGAGGGTTAAGATACTTACCCACCACCCCGATGGTCACTTCAGCGGAAGGATGCTTGAGCTTGTCGACCACATTTTCCCAATTCCCCAACCGGGGGGCTCTGGTCCAGATGTTAAGCCGTTCCACTAATCGCTCGTCTAGACCTTGCTTAAAGAAAACGATGGGCACTTCATAGATGAATTCTGAATCAGGAGCGGATATGACACACGACGGGTCCACATTGCAGAACAGGGAAATTTTTCTTTTTATATCGTCATTCAGTTCCTTCTCGGCCCGGCAGATCAAGATGTCGGGCTGGATGCCGATTCCCGTGAGTTCTTTGACACTGTGCTGGGTGGGTTTGGTCTTGAGCTCTCCGGCTACCTTGATGTAAGGGACCAGGGTTAAATGGACATAGGCCACATTCTCTTTACCCAGATCTGAACGTAATTGCCGGATAGCCTCCAGAAAGGGTAGACTCTCAATGTCGCCGATGGTGCCGCCGATCTCGACAATGACGGCATCGGCGTCGTCAGCCAGACTCAGCACCCGTTTTTTGATTTCATCCGTAATGTGAGGAATGACCTGGACCGTGCCGCCCAGATAGTCTCCTCGTCTTTCTTTATTGATGACGGTAAAATATACTGAACCGGTGGTGAAGTTATTCCTTTGACTCAGTCTGGCCGAGGTGTACCGTTCATAGTGACCCAGGTCGAGGTCGGTCTCGGCCCCATCGTCGGTGACAAAGACCTCTCCGTGCTGAAAAGGATTCATCGTCCCCGGATCGACATTAATATATGGATCCAGTTTCTGGATGGTGACCTTCAGTCCTCGAGCTTCCAATAAGGCGCCGATGGAGGCGGAGGCCAATCCCTTGCCCAGTGAAGACAACACACCACCGGTGACAAAAATGAATTTTGTCCGGATCCGGCCATTTTTTTGTGCCTGTGCATCCCTAACCACTTTGCGTTTACTCCCCGGTTAGATGATAAGACTAATTTTTATCTGACCTTATAGCCAGTTAACCAGTAATAGGACTTAATCCGGGGACTATATCAAGGCGCCCCCATATTGTCAAGGAGCCTTTCGCATGATAATAAACCGCACCGGATAACCAGGAACTTTTTCATGCGATTTCCCTTGGCTAAACTTTTGCTTGAAAAAATGAAAGCCTTGCACTATGGTGACTTCTGATGAATTTCCATCGTTAGATCAGGTCGGCCGCGTCGGAACCTGAGCCGGAATCCCGCCTTTCTACGGAGAACACCATGAAAACTAAACATGTTCAAAAGACCATCGCGGAAATCAACCAGAAAATCAAAAAGGGAGAGGCGGTGGTGGTCACTGCCGACGAGATGGTCGATATCGTCAAAACAAAAGGGAAAGTGGCCGCGGCTAAGGAAGTGGACGTAGTAACTACCGGGACCTTCTCGCCGATGTGTTCTTCAGGCGCCTTCATTAACTTCGGTCATTCCAAGCCGCCCATCAAAGCCTCTAAAGTCTGGTTAAACGATGTCCCGGCTTATGCCGGTCTGGCCGCGGTGGATATTTACATTGGAGCCACCGAACCAACCGAGGATGATCCCTTGAACAAGGTTTATCCGGGTGAGTTTAGATACGGTGGCGGTCATGTTCTCCAGGATTTGCTGGCCGGGAAGAAGATCCGCCTGCGGGCCGAGGGTTACGGGACCGATTGCTATCCCAACAAAAAATTGGAGAAGGTCGTGACGATTCATGACCTGGTCGATGCGGTTTTGCTCAATCCCCGTAATTGTTATCAAAACTACAATTGTGCGATCAACTTGACTGACCGGACCATTTATACCTACATGGGGACTCTGAAGCCGCATGGCGGAAATGCCAACTACTGCACCGCCGGTCAACTAAGCCCGTTATTCAATGATCCTTTCTACCGGACCATCGGTCTCGGCACCAGAATTTTCCTCGGCGGCACCCAAGGTTTCGTCACCTGGCCGGGGACCCAGCATAATCCCAACGCACCCCGTGGGGCCAATGGGGTCCCCCTGAAGGCGGCCGGGACCATCATGACCATCGGCAACCTGAAGGAAATGAGTCCCCGATACATCGTGGGCGTATCCATGCCCGGTTACGGGTGCACGCTGTGTGTCGGCCTGGGCATCCCGATTCCCATTTTAGACGAAGAAATGGCCGGATACACCGGAGTCTCGGACGAAGATATTTTCGCCCAGATAGTGGATTATGGGACCGATTACCCTAAGGTGACCGGAAAGACCCTGGGCCAGGTCAGTTATGCCGAGCTGAAATCAGGGAGCATTACAGTCCAGGGGCAAAATATTCCGACGACGCCTTTATCCAGCATGAGCCGAGCCAGAGAGATCGCCGACATATTGAAGATGTGGATCCAAAAAGGTGATTTTCTCTTGGGAGAACCCCAGATGCTTCTACCCACCGCGACGGCGAAGTAAGCTGGCCTGGTTGGAAAATTTTAGGTTTCAGGCCGAATACGTACCTTACGACCATGCTCCGAAGGGGTTGACCCGCTCATCCCTTCGGAGTATTTTTTTACCGGAATTAGATGAGTTTTATTAATTGAAAGACAGCAGTAAATCCACAGATTTGTCAGATAAATACAGGTGGAAGAGACCGGCCGGCCCAGGTTATCCGGCTCATCGCACTCAGGCTATTTAACCCAAATTATCGGTTAGTTATTTTTGTCAGCATCTTTCAAACCGGGCCCAGTCCTCCCGGCGCCGGCCTGTTATGTCAGGCTTATCCGTGGCCCACCAATGCCATCCAGCCATAATTCCTCCTTGATTGCCTAGATATCTGATCTTCAGGGCAGGGCGAATCGCTCCAATCCCTATAAGGATGGTTTATAAACCATAAAATCTATTTTTTACCAATGTATATTTTTTATTGTATCTTCTTTTAACTTGAGGTATAAGGACACCACTAATTGGGGTATCTTATGATTAATTATATGCTGAAAGTATTTTAACTCGGTCAAGCAGCAAGTTCCGCCTCTTAGGGGTAATCAACCCCGATTGTAAGCTTCGTTGTTGCTTATCTTGGTAAGGGAACGACAATGGCGAGAATCCTGGTCGCTGAAGATGAAGCCGTGATCTGTTTGCAGTTAAAGAAGTGGTTGCGGAAGATGGGATACCTGCCGGTGGGTCAGGCCGTAACTGGGCGGGAAGCCCTGAAAATGGCCAAGGAATTGCGGCCGGATGTGGTCTTGATGGATGTCGGCATGCCCGGTGATCTGGATGGGATCGCCGCGGCTGAAATAATCACGCAGGAACTCAATATTCCTGCCTTCCAGTGTCTTGATTAACCCGATAATCTTAGACAAAGATGCCGCCATAGTCGCTGATCCAACTCAAATTCATCAAGTTTTGATGAATCTTTGCGCCAATGCCGGACAGGCCATGTCCG
>JADFYA010000414.1 GCA_015233285.1 Deltaproteobacteria bacterium
GCTGGTCGTTCCCGTTATGTACACCTTGTTAGATGACCTGACTACCTGGGTCCGCCGCCGATTCAGCCGAAAGGATCAGGTGGGCAAGCCGGCCGAGGTCATGACAGATTTGATAAAGGCATCCGATCGTGGTTATGAATAAACAAAATGACTTGATTCAGCATCCAACCGGTAAGTATGCTAATGTTGGGTTTTCTCTTATTCGGATGGCGGCCTGTATTTTGGCCGGATTGCTTTTGACCTCACCGATGTTGGGGGCCGAAGACAAAATTACGGATCAACCGGGGCCGGCGGTTAGAATAGTCACCTTAAATGAAGCCCTGGCCGTGGCCGCGGACCGAAACAAGAACATCAAGAAGGCCCTGGAGTATAAAAATTACGTGATGGGACGATATGTCGAGGAACGGGCCGCGGCATTACCCCAATTCAGCCTGACTGGTAAAGTTGCTCGGAGCCGGGACGAAACCCAGAAGGTCCTATATGAGGGTATCCCCCCCCAGCAGCAGGTATATAATAGCCAGATCAATGTTTCCCAGGTCATTTTCACCTGGGGTCAGATAGGCGCGGCTATCCGGGCCGCTGAAATCGGAATGAAAACAGCCGACGATCAAATAGACCGCTTCCGGCAGGCCGTGGCCAAGGATGTCAGCACCGCGTTTTATGATGTCCTTCTGACCAAAGAGTTGATGGCTACGGCCAGGCAAACCCTGGAGTTGAAATCGCTCCACCTGGAGGAAGCCCGCCGTAAGTATGCCGCCGGCACAGCCACTGATTACGATGTCTTGGCGGCCGAGGTGTCCGTGAAGAACGCCCGGCCGAACGTGATCAACACCGAGAATGCAGTGCAGATCGCCAGGGAACGTCTGGCCATTTTATTGGGTGGGGAAGGCCGGCGCTATGACGTTGACGGCTCACTGGAAGTCCAAATCGCCCCTCTGCCCGAATACCGGCAAGCCGTTCTGACCGCTTTGAAGCGCCGGCCGGAACTGGCCGAGGTGCGGCACCGGTTGGGGATGCAGGAAGAGCTGATCACCGTGGCCAAAGGCGGCGACAAACCCCGGCTGGACCTCCAGGCCTACTACGGCCGGCAGAATTTGGAAATGGGAAGCAACCAGGGCGACGGAGAACTGGCTGCCGGAGGTATTTTCCTTACTTTTCCGTTTTTTGACGGATTGCGGACTAACGGAAAGGTTGCCCAGGCTGTCAGTGACTTTAAGACCTTGACCATCGAAGAAGCCAGGTTCAAGGATGATATCTCCCTCCAGGTTTTTGAAGCCCATAATGATTTGAAGAGTTCCGGAGCAATCGTCAGCGCCCTGTCCGGAACGGTGGCCCAGGCCGAGAAACTGCTGGACATGGCCAATAAGGGTTTCACATATGGCGTGAAGACCAACCTCGACGTCCAAGACGCCCAACTGCATCTGGAAGAAGCCAGGGCCCAACTGGCCAAAGCCCGGCGTGACTACCTGGTGGCCGGAGTGGCCCTGAAGTGGGTTACCGGGACAATTGAATTGCCCTCTCCGAAGGCGTTTGAAAGCGCGGCACAGGATAAAGAGGGGTGAGCGGGTCGGGCCTGACCCTTGCTTTTGGCGTGGAAAACTTACAACGGAGCTGTAAACATGAGAAAAGGTGTCTGGAGATCTTTCACTTTAAATATCACTGTGGTTATTCTGGTGTTTGTGATGGGGGTTTTTATCGGCATATTTGTCCGGAGCAAGCAACTTATTGATCGAGAAATCTTGACCAGGGCGCGAGCCCATTTCCATGCCATATTAATGACCCGAAGATGGAACGCCAATTACGGGGGAGTCTTTGTCGAGAAGAAGGCCGGGGTGGAGTCAAATCCCTATTTGGAAAATCCCGACATAAAAGGCGCGGACGGGCGAGTCTTCACCAAGAAAAATCCGGCCTTAATGACTCGTGAAATTTCAGAGCTGGCCAAGAAAGAGGATCCGGTCTCTTATCACATTACCAGCCTGCGGCCAATCAATCCCCATAATTTGGCTGATGAGTTTGAAGCCCAGTCATTGCGGTCGTTTGAACAAGACAAGAAGGAATCGTTCAGCAAGGTAATTCAAGATGGTAAGTTTTGCTTCAGGTACATGGCCCCCTTGATGGTGGAAAAAAGCTGTCTGACCTGTCACGGGAAACAAGGATACAAGGAGGGAGACGTTAGAGGAGGCATAAGCGTCACTTTCAATGTCGACGAGATAGAGCGGACTCTGACCGAGAGCCAGAATATTATCATCGGACTGGCCGTGGTGACCGCGGCTGCCTTGCTGGGGATAGTTTACTTCTTTATCTTCGGGCTGATGAAACGTCTCAATGAAGCCAAGAGAAAAATAGAAGAAATGGCCGTCACCGATGAACTGACCAGTCTGTACAACCGGAGATTCTTTTTTACTAAGCTCAGTGAGGAAGCAGAAAGAGCTAAACGGCAAAACTATAATGTCGGCTGTATCATGGGAGATATCGACCATTTTAAAAAAGTAAACGACACATACGGCCATCATACCGGTGACGTGGTATTGCAGAAGGTCGCCCAAGTGGTCAAGGATTGCTGCCGGATATATGATGTGGTGGCGCGCTACGGAGGGGAGGAATTAATAGTTCTGTTACCCAAAGCAGACGAAGATATATCCCTGGAGGTGGCGGAGCGGATCAGGAGCGCTGTGGAGGACTGCCGGATCGACACGGAAGATGGACGCCGGGTCTCACCCACCATCAGTCTGGGCGTCTCATGTTTTACTTCGGAACAGTTGAGCCTATCCGAAGACTCCAGCCTGATAACCAAAAGTGCCGATGAAGCCCTCTATCGGGCCAAAGCCAACGGCCGCAACCGGGTCGAGGTAAGTTGGCCGTAAGGACGCATCCGTTAGATAGCACCAGCCGAGGCGGCTGAACAGATCATTATGGTCTTGAAGCCAGTCTATGCCCTATAACCGAAAGTTTGTGCCCGATTCTCCCCCTAAACGGCGGGCGGGCTTAGGCTGCTGATCCATAAGTCGGCCAGATCAAGTTCAATCTCCTGAAAGGGCTCAACCCGCACCTTGCCCTGGTCGGCGTAACTCCCCAGGAGGAACCATCTCCCCGATTCGAGCCGGAAGGCATCCATGGTCATGGCCACCGGATCGATCAGCCAGATATGTTCCACGTCATGCCTGGCATAAAGCGGCATCTTTCTGACTTTGTCAGTGCGAAACGTGCTGGGAGAGAGGATTTCACAGACCCAATTCGGGGCGACGGAGATCCAGTTGGTTTCTTCCGACACGGGAAAGCGTTCTCGTCTCCACGCGGCTAAGTCTGGAACCACGATGTTTTCGCCAAGCTTTATTTCCTGATCCATCAGGAAAATCCACCCGCCCGGGCCTCCTCCTTCACCAAATCGGTATGGTGCTCCCAGTCTTATTCCCAAGTC
>JADFYA010000415.1 GCA_015233285.1 Deltaproteobacteria bacterium
TGACCAATCGCGTCCAGGCGGCGCGCGCCGTGGAACGAAGCTATATCCGGACGCTTCGGATGTTTAATCGGGTCCGTCATGAAGAGTAAGCCGCGGCAACGGATCGACCTCTTCAAGGCAGGAGAAGAGTAACCTGATCGGGAAGCCCTGCATCAGGCGACTGGGTTTGGCGGTTCCGTAAAGTCAATCATCGGCAGAGCCAAGGGAAACCAGGGGCCTCGGGCCGTCAGCCCCAGGATTAACTCTCTCGCCCCGGAATAAAGCATTTCCACGCCCCTTACTCTGATCATCTCCTCCGGCCGGCTTGCCCCCTCATCCGCCAGAAAAAAACCGACTAATTCCAGTTCAGGATCCCCTGGGGCTATATTATATCCGGTTGGGAACCGGTACAATGTGCGGGCATTATAGGTGAAAGGGGATTGATCGTCAAGCAAAAAGCGATATAAAAAATGCGGGGCGCCAAGAAAACATGGTCGCCGGACGCCGGCGATAGAATCACTTGTTGCGGTGCAGCAATTCTGGTTTTGGCAGGATTAACAAGGTTAACAGGATTTATGGGTCATGATAATCCCGGCAATCTTGCCAATCCTGTCCGAAAAAGAGATGGCGGGAATTCAAAATTGGATTTGCCGGGATATTATTTCTTGACTTTAGAGGCAACCTCGGATAAAGATAAATTAGGTTAACATGTTAGGTCTTTCCTTAACTCACATCTGGAGGCAAGTTATGAAAACAAAGATCAGTATCCTGTCAATCAGTACATTATGTTTTTTGATTGCTTCTGTTCTAGTCTGCAGCCCATCCTTTGCCGGAAATGCATACGACACCCAATGGATAGCTAAATGCCTTATGGATAACAAGGATCTGGGTCAACCGACAGAAGTGGTGCAGAAATACTGTGAGTGTATGAACAACAAAATGGATGATAACGAAAATCAATCCATTACTCAATGGGAAAAAAGCCACCCGAAGGAACGAAAAGAATGTAGCGACACGGCTGGTTGGAAATAACTAAGTAAACTCCGGGGGCCTGGGGGTAGCGCCTCCAGTGTAACCCCCCAACAGCGGAGAGCTACTATTTTGTACTTTGGGCAAGAGGCTCCGTGATTTTTTAAAGCGGAAGAAGCGCCTTACGCCAATCCGACATGATTAAGCCGGTTGTTTCCCTAAAAAACAAATAATTTTGTCTCATTAGCCGATCAATCGATTATTTTATTTGACTTTGGCCGAATATGTGTGTATACACTTATATCGTCAACCCTTCACCAGGGGAGGAGCCACGCGGGTCGATGACCTGGGACGAAGGCCGGATGTAAATCTCTTGACCTTCTCTCCGGCCTAAACCGAATCGTTACGGAGCATCGCCTCATTAAAGGTTCTTGCAGGATTCAGGCTTCATGGAAGAGACACCAAAAATATTGGACGGGCCTAGATGCCGCGAGATAGGACGGAGTTGCGCCTGCTATAACCTGCGCCGGGCCGCCCGGTCCATCACCCGGCTGTACGATGATTTCCTGAGACCAAGCGGCCTTAAGACCACCCAGTTTTCCGTGCTCATGACCACCAAAATGTGTGGCCCAGTGACCATCACCAAGCTGGCTGACCTGACCGTGACGGAACGGACTACCCTGACCAGGAATCTGACCATCCTTGAGAAGAAAGGCCTTATCCGGATCGAACCGGGCTTAGACCGCAGAGAGCGTCAGGTGGCTCTTACGGAGGCAGGCCATGAGGCATTGGTCAAAGCCATACCCCTGTGGGAAACGGTTCAAGAGCATGTAGAGAAAGGACTCGGTCAAGATCGTTTGATCAGTTTTCTGACCGAGTTGCGGGGGATCGTGGCCTTGACCCGTTAAGCAGGACCATGGAGGGGCCTTTTTTTTGGGAGAAATACGTGCAGATACACTGGACTGGCCGGAGCCGCGATGTCACGCTACAACAAATCCGAGGAGTGGGGTAGAAGGCAATGCCATTGATTTAGGGGGCAGGGCAATCGCATCTTTTTTAAGATGGTCAATTCCACTAAAGCCCCAATGGGGCGCTCTAGGTTAGCCCAGGGCAGCGCCCTGGGTATTGTATGAGGCCCTTATAAAATACAATATAACCAAATATAAACCATCTATAATACATTGTTTTGGTGAAGGATATCTACAGGCAGGAGAACATAATCAGGGGGTGAGCCGCTGAATCGTCGGCTCTTTTATGTGACTATTACATGGTATTTCATATACTCACAGCCCATACCCAGGGCGCTGCCCCAATGCTGTTGAATTAAGTGTGCGACGTTAAGATTTCTCGCTTCGCTCGAAATGACAGTGGGGTGGACCATCCGAAATGACGATGCAAATTTGTCATTCCGAACGAATGTGAGGAATCTTATCTCATCCGAAGAAGGTCAGGCGTGCCGCTAATTCAACAGCATTGCGTCGGCTTTTTCTCATCTCTGAGGAATCATTACTCAATTTAACCAGATAATAACCCCCGCGCCGGAATTCTCGTTCGGCGCAGGTTTTAGATCACCAATGAACAACGCAGGAGGCCATGCCCATGAATGCCGGATCCAACCTTAACCTACAAGACCAGATTCAGATGTTCCGGAATGGTTCCATCCCACCGGCACCAATTGCCAAACTGATCGGCTTTACCATCAGTTCAATTGGTTCCGGGCAGGCGACCATCGAGTTCGAAGCGACCGAACATCATGCCAACCCCATGGGAACCCTGCACGGCGGCGTCCTCTGTGACATCAGTGACGCGGCCATGGGCCTGGCCTATGCCGGCACATTGAACGAGGGAGAGAGCTTTACCACGTTGGAGCTCAAGATCAATTTTCTCAAACCGTTCTGGAGGGGAAAGCTTCGCGCCGAGGGCAGCGTGGCCAGTGCCGGTAAAACCGTGGGTCTGGTCATGTGTGATGTGTTTGACAGCAAGGACCGGCTTGTCGCCAGGGCGAGCAGCACCTGTATGACATTACGGGGCAATATGGCGGAAGGTCGATAAAGCGGAGGAGGCTACAATGACGTCGGAATCATCACCACAAGGTCTGGACCAGGCCGGTCCGGCTTTGATGAATGCGGGTAATCGCCAAGATCGCAGCAGTTCATTTTCCGATACAGGGGCCAACCTGATCTCGGCCGAGGATATCCGCCGCATCTGCCTGGAGGCGGGTGCATATGATGCCGGGTTTGTGGACATCAATCGAGAATCCCTGGCAATAGAGCGGAAGGATATTCTGCGTGTTTATCCCAGGACGCGGACCATTATCTCAGTCATTCAGGATTTGAATCGCGAAACTATCCAGAGTCCCGCCCGGTACCTCTCTACCGAGGAATTCTACCGGTCCAGCGATGACCTGGCCAGGATATCCAGAACCATCCTCCGCCGGCTTAACCAACTGGGTATCCGGGGCGTAGCCA